>SXWG01000084.1 GCA_005789925.1 Actinomycetota bacterium
CATGGATGAAGGAACTCGGTGCCGACCACGCAAAGGTGAATGTGAACGGTGGAGCAATCGCCCTCGGACACCCACTTGGTGCAACTGGCGCACGGCTCATGACGACACTTCTCTATGAACTTGAGCGCACTGGTGGGCGCTTTGGTCTACAGACCATGTGTGAAGGTGGCGGTCAGGCGAACGTCACCATCATCGAACGACTCTGATCGGCGTGACATCCGGCTACAGGTCGACGTCAGTCGCCTTGCATGAGTTTGGTGAGCTGGTCCATGTATGTGCCCATGTCGAAGTAGTCACGCCACAGGGTGATCTTGCCGTCATCGTTCACTTCGAAGATTCCGGCCACGGGTAGCTCGAGCCAGCCACCGTTCATCTTGAATCGGTCGAGGCGTTCGTTGAACACCACGTTGCCGACACAGTGTTGCCGAAGGACCTTCCATTCGACTTCGGTGGATGCGGCAAGAAAACCACTCATCAGATTGCGGACGTCTTCTTTGCCCTTCACTGGCTGCACCGGCATGTTCTCGTATGAGATCTCGTCGGCGAGATGACCGACCGCCGCATCGATGTCGATGCGCTCGACGTCTGCGAAGAACGCGTTCACCACATCTTCAGGTATCACTTCTTTAGGAGTCATTGCTGACCTCCGCGAGTCGAGCGGAAAAGTTCGGCGAACGCAGCGTCTTCCCGCACACGAGCATCTTGCGACATCGAACCACGAGCGTCCATCATCAGTCGTTTCGTCGTGCGCATGGCTTTTCCGTCGTGGGAAGCAATGCGTGCAGCAAGGGCAAGAGTCTCGTCCATGAGAGATTCGTCCGGTGCGGTCTCCAGTGCCAGTCCACTCGCGACTGCATCGGCGGCACTCAGCCAGTCTGAGGTGAACAACAGTTGAGACGCCTTCTGCCAGCCGATTTGTGCAGGGAGCAACGCGCTCGATCCCGCTTCCGGGGGCACCCCCATTTCCGCGAACGGAACACGGAGGCGTGCTGATTCGGCGACGAGAACGATGTCGCAATGCAACAACATCGTGAGTCCGATTCCGGCGGCAGGTCCGTTCACTGCAGCGATGAGGGGTTTGTCGAACGACTCGAGACTCTCGAGCAGCCGAGTGAAGCCGTGACCACCGGCGAACACCAATTCACCGCGTGCCATCGCCGTCATCTCGATCAGGTCTTGCCCCGCGCAGAAGGCCGAACCTTCGCCGGTGAGGACGACGACGTTCGTGCCGTCGTCTGCCTTGGCGCGTTCAAGTTCATCGGAGATCGCGCAATAGAGGGCGTGGTTGAAGGCGTTCCTCGCCTCAGGTCGGTCAAATGTGAGGAGGGTGACCGCTCCGTGATGGTTCGTTCGAAGCACGGCAGGTACCGTAGTTGGTGCAGCCGAAACATCGGTCGGCCGCCCCGAAGACATCCGATCGCGCAAAGGAGCCGACAGTGGCCTCTCTTGATTTTCAGCCTTTCGACTGCGACAACCACTACTACGAGGCGCTCGATGCATTCACGCGCCATCTGAACCCGATCAACGGTCCGCGCTGCGTGCAGTGGGCCGAAGTCGACGGCCGCAAGTACCACGTCGTCGGCGGCAGGTTGAGTCGCGCCGTTGTCAACCCGACGTTCGATCCCATCGCCAAACCGGGCGCAATGTACGACTATTTCCGAGGCAACCCGGACGGCCGTCAGCCGTGGGAATTCCTGACCGAGCGCGAGCGCATTCGCCCGTGCTATCGCGACCGCGACGAGCGCATCAAGACCCTCGATGAGTTCGGATTGTCCGCAGTCTGGATGTTCCCGACGCTCGGAATGCTCGATGAGGAGGTGTTGAAGGCAGATCCCGGTGCGGTCGCGCTGACGTTCACTGCGTTCAATCGTTGGGTGCTCGATGACTGGGGTTTCAACTACAAGAACCGCATTTTCGCCGCACCATACATCTCTCTTGCCGATGTCGACTGGGCGTGCCGCGAACTCGAGTGGGCACTCGACAATGACGCTCGCACAGTCGTCATGCGTGCGGCTGCACCGACGACTGAACTCGGACAGTTCTCGCCGTTCGACGAGTGCTTCGATCCGTTCTGGTCGAGAGTCAATGAAGCCGGAATCACGGTGGTCATCCATGCCGGTGACAGTGGTTATTCGTCGCAGGGGTACGCGAACGACAAGTTCAGCTCCACGTTCACCGGCGGGTTCAAGCCGTCGATCCGTGGGTTTGCCATCGAACGTGCGGCGTCGGACTTCATCATCACATCCGTGTTCGAAAAACTCTTCGATCGGTTCCCGAACATCCGCATGGCATCTGTCGAAAATGGCAGCGAGTTCTTGCGCGATCTTCAGAACAAGTTGGCGAGCACTCATCACAAGATGCCCGGTTACTTCGCCGAGCATCCGGTCGAGACATTGAAGCGTCACTGGTGGATCAACCCATTCTGGGAAGACGACGTCGAGGAAGTCGCCGGACTCATGGGAACAGACCGTGTGCTCTTTGGAAGTGACTGGCCACACATCGAGGCTCTGCCGAATCCGTTGGATGGGGTGAACGACTACAAGCAGTTCGCACCGGCCGATCAGAAGAAGATTCTTCTCGACAACGTGTCTTCACTGAACGTGCGGAGACCTGTGTGATCACGGTTCCCGCCGGTCGACGCATCTACGGAATACAGCTTCCAGTCCAATCTCAAAGCAAGAGTTACGCAGCCGATTGGGAGCAATCGGCAGGCGTGGACGACATCGCCGCCATGGCCACGACATGTGACGACAACGGTTACGCCTACGTCGGGGTGTGTGACCACGTGGCGTTGCCCGAGCAATCAGCTGCAACGATGGGAACCCAATGGGTCGACCCCATGTCGACACTTGGGTGGCTCGCAGGAATCACGTCGCGTGTCGGTCTACTGACCCATGTGTATGTGTTGCCGTACCGTCATCCGTTGGTCGCGGCGAAACAATTCGCCACGCTCGACTATGTGTCGAAGGGCCGTGCCATCTGCGGTGTCGGCGCAGGGCACGTGCAACGCGAATTCGAAGCCCTCGGCGTCGACTTCCACAGTCGGGGAAGAGCAATGAACGATGGCGTACCGCTTCTCGCGCGTGCGCTCGAAAGTGAGTGGGTCGACGGACTCGGGGCGAAGCCGCGGCCGGTGCAGAACCCACGTCCGCCAATCTGGATCGCAGGTTCGTCGCCGTCGGCGATTGCTCGCGCTGCTCGACTCGGCGACGGCTGGTTACCTCAGGGTCCGTCGAACCAAGACATGGTGGACTCATTGCTCACCCAACGCGAGGCTGCCGGACGTGACGGTGACGTCATGGTCGGACACATCACTCCCTTCATCTACGTCGGGACCCCTGGTTGGGACGTAGGAGAGGGCGTCGTCACAGGAGGGGCCGACGAGATCGCGGACAAGGTTCTCGCCGGCACTGCCAAGGGCGCGAATCAGCTTCAGGTGAGGTTCAAGAGCCGATCATGTGCCGAGCAATGCGACCAGTTGGCTGCGTTCGCTCGTGATGTAGCACCATTACTGACGACGATCTAGGCCGCGGTAGCGGTCGAGCAGTTTGGGGGAACCGTGCTCAGTCACTTAGACGAATATCCGATCCATCAGTCCTCAGAGACGATGGCTCACGTGGTCACTAGCGACCGCAATTTCTACGACCGGTATTACTTCAACGGATTCTCCAAGTCTGGTGACTACATGTTCATCGTCGGGCTCGGTTGTTACGTGAACCTCGGCGTGATGGACGCATTCGTCTTGGTGATGCACAAAGGCCAACACCGTGTCGTGCGTGCATCGCGAACTCTCGAGGGTGCCGACCGCTTGCACCCGAACATCGGGCCGATCTCACTTGACGTCATTGAGCCACTGAGCAAGATTCGGGTCAGTTGTGCACCGAATGACCATGGCATCACGATGGACGCCACGTGGACCGGTGCGATGCCAGCAATCCTCGAACCCCGCCACTTCATTCGCGAACATGGTCGTGTCACCTTCGACTCATCGCGTTTTGCCCAGACCGGCGGCTGGACAGGCACGGTCACGGTCGATGATCAGACGTTCAACCTCTCTGACGATGTGTGTTGGGGCACGCGCGACCGTAGTTGGGGAGTGCGACCGGTGGGCGAGAGTGAACCACCCGGCATTCGCGCGAGTGACCCGTTCAGTTGGTTTTGGATTTACACACCTGTGCGATTCGACGACCACTCAATTCTCGTCATCGTGCAAGAGCGCTCAGATGGTTCGCGAGTCATGGAGTCTGCTGAGCGGGTCTGGCACGACGGTCGGCACGAACTTCTCGGGGTGCCGTCACACCGGTTGAACTACGTTCCCGGTACCCGATACCCAGATGGCGGTGTGGTGTCTACGCGCGACCATCGTGGTGGCGGTATCGACATGACTATTGAGCCACTCGTGCCTGTCTATGTGGGCATCGGCACGGGATATGGCTATGACGCCGATTGGCGACATGGCATGTGGCAAGGTCCGCTCAAAGTCGAGGGTTTCCATCTCGACACAACGACGCCCGAAGGCAAAGCTCGACTCTTCGGCATCTGCGATGCGGGCGCGCGCTTCACCTATCAAGATGAGCGTGGAACCCACGTCGGATACGGTCTCTTTGAGACGATGGCGATCGGGCCGCATCACCAATACGGTTTCAAGGACATGCTTGACGGATACGGGAGTTGACAATGACAGCAAAGCGACACATCCACATGGCGGACCTCTTTGAGATTCTCGCCGATGCCATTCCGGACAGGCCGGCCCTGTTCACCAATGAAGTTGACTACACCTTTGCTCAGCTCGACGAGCGGGTCACACGGCTCGCGAATCATCTTCGTTCGATGGGCATCAAGCGCGGAGACTGGGTGGCGATTCACTCAGCAAATCGATACGAATGGGTCGAAAGTTTCTACGCGTGTGTCAAGTTGGGTGCAGCACCAGTCAACATCAATTTCCGCTACGTCGAGGCTGAGCTCCGATATGTGTACGAGAACGCTGACTGTGTCGCAGCAATCGTCTCGACGGACTATGTCGATGTCGTGCGAAAGATCCAGAAGGATCTCCCGAAGCTGAAGAGCATCTTGGTCATGGGTGATGAATACGAGGCGGCTGTCGTTGCAGCGTCCCCTGTGCGTGACTTCGGTGAACGTGACCCCAGTGATCCCTACGTCATCTACACCGGCGGAACCACGGGCATGCCGAAAGGTGTCGTGTGGCGCAACGAGGACGCCGTGCTCGGTGCTATGAACGCCAGTCGATTGTTCAAGCCGTTGACGCATCCAGAGATCGTCGCCGAAGAGGCACTCGCGTCAACGATGCAGTTGCGACTGATGGCGCTCGGACCGATGATGCATGGTGGTGGCCAGTGGGTGATGGGTAACGCGTACGTGTCTGGTCAGGCATTTGTGTTGTACACCTTGCCGAGGTTCGATGCGAACGAAGTGTGGAAGCTGGCGTCGAAGGCGAAAGCAAACAGCGTGAGCACAATTGGCGATGCTATGGGTCGCCCTCTTGCCGAAGACTTGTTGAACCCGAACACTCCGAAGTACGACCTCTCCAGTGTCTTCAGCATCGGCAACGGCGGTGCACCACTCACACTTGCGGTGAAGAACCAGCTTCGCGAGGCCATGCCGAACATCCTCATCTTGGACAGCTTCGGAGCATCTGAGACAGGTTCCGCCGCGGCCCGTATGGATCAAGGAGAACAGTCGCGTGACCTGAAGTTCGAAGTTCGTGATGACTGCACCGTGCTCGATGAGGAGGGCAATGTCTGTCCGCCCGGAGTCGTCGGCAAGTTGGCGCGCACCGGTCCTATTCCGCTTCGCTACCACAAGGATGACAAGAAGACGGCCGAGACCTTCCCCACATACAACGGTGTCCGCTACGTCATTCCGGGTGACTTCGCGATGATTGAAGGCAACGTCATCACGCTGCTCGGGCGCGGAAGCCAATGCGTCAACTCTGGTGGCGAGAAGATCTTCCCTGAAGAGGTTGAAGCTGCCCTCAAACAACATCCCGCAATTTTCGACGCGGCCGTCGCCGGTACACCGAGCGAGCGTTGGGGTCAGCAGGTCACTGCCATGGTGCAATTGCGGCCGGGCACCTCGGCGACCGAGGAAGAAGTGCGAGCCCATTGTCGAGAGCACATCGCCGATTACAAGGTGCCAAAGCAAGTGTTCGTGGTGGACGAGATCAAGCGCACGCCGGTCGGCAAAGTCGACTACAAGTGGGCCGTGGCTGAAGCGGCGTCGCTCGTCGGCGCCTAGACAGGGCTGCAAGGCTCCTAGCCGCGCATCTTCGTCCAAGCCTCTTCGCCAAGGCCCAATTCATCGAGACGCTTCTGAACAGGTAACGGTGGTCCGAGATCCCCGCCGTTGCGCACGAAATTGACGGTTTCGCCATCTTCTTCCCACACGTGGCAGGTGTTGATGTTGAACTTCAACGCTTTGTCGAATTCCTCGGGCGTCCGAGGGCGAATCTCGCTCGTGTCGCCGGTTTCGCGCATAGCCGCGACACGCATAGACCACGCGCACTGGATGGCCACCGGGGCCATCGCGTTCAGCAATGCTCCGATGTGAGTGCAGCCGCGCGGTCCACCGAACAACTCTTTCACCTTGTTCGTGAAGCCGCGGGCAATCGAAACTCCGACCAACGACTGGTACGTATTGGTGATGCCGGTGCACTGTTGGTGTGGATGTGATTCGAACACCACTTCGACGCGCTTGATGTCCATCGATGGAAAGCCGACTTCAAGATCGACAATCATGTGATGGATGGTCAGTGGCTCCGCATCTTGTTCGAGGTACAGACCGCTCGGCTTGTCGTCACGCACCGCACCACGCAAGAGCAACTTGTCGTTCGACATGCGCCACGCGCGCACTTCGTACTTTCGGTTGTGCAACTCGAGAAGGCCGTCCGGGTCGGGCGGGAAGAGATCCTTCACTTGGCACCGACGAGAGAGGCGCCAAGTCGTCGCAACGACGGAGTCGCCGAGCCGATTTGAAGCTCCATCTCTTTGACGAGCAGGTAGTAGCGATGCAATGGATAGTCCCGATCGACGCCCATTCCACCGTGCAAGTGGTGCGCTGCGCGGACGACGCGTCCGGCACCTTCTGCCGCCCAGAACTTGGCCGAATACAGCTGCTCGTCGACGGGCACGCCCTCAGCGAGTCGCCATGCACATTGCCATGCTGTCAGGCGCACCGCTTCAGTGTCGATGTACGCGTCGGCGGCACGCTGGCTGACCGCCTGGAAGCTGGCGATCGGTTTGCCGAATTGGCTCCGTGTCGTCGTGTAGGACGAGATGAGTGCCAGTGCTTCTTGGCACGCACCAGAGTTAACGAGGCACGCACCAGCCGTACCGGAGCGCAACAACATACGTACCGCAACTTCGCCACCCAGCTTCTCCGCCGATGCGCCGTCGAAGGTCACCAGCGCGTCAGGAATGCCGGTTGTGGTGTCTTGTCGAGTCACGGTCACACCAGGGGCATTGGCTTCGACGACATAGAGGCCGTCTGATGCGGTGACCACGAAACGTGTGGCAATGGTTCCGGCAGGAACGCACACTTTTGTTCCGGAGATCTTTCCACCGGTCACCGACGTGGTCGGAGCGTATGCATCTCCGACAGGCTCGTGAATAGCCGCAGTGACGATCACGTCGCCGTCAGCGACCCCGGCGAGAAGATCCTCGCGCCCGGCAGCCATCAGCGCAGGTGCACCAAGTGCCATAACGGCAAACGCAGGCACTGGCGCCGCGGTCCGTCCGACCTCTTGCAACACGACGGCAGCTTCGAGAAACGACAGACCGCCACCACCGACCGACTCGGGAAGAGCGATTCCCACGCAGCCGGAGGCTGCGAGTGTCTTCCACAACTCGAGATCGAAACCGACCGAAGAGGCAAGTGCCGCTGTGTACCGTTCGGTGTCAGTACCGTCGCGCAGAATGCGCTGGGCCAGGCCCTGTAGTTCTTTTTGTTCTGCGGTGAGTGAAAAGTCCATCAGCGTGCCGTCCTTGGGAATCCGAGCGAGAACATGGAGATGAGGTCTCTCTGGCTCTCGTTGGTTCCTCCACCGAAGGTGAGAATGAGCATGCCTCGATACAGCGACTCGAGACGGGCGCGAATCTGTGCTCCAGCAGTACCGTCACGCAGGTAACCGACAGGTCCGAAGATCTCAAAGAGCAAGCGGAACGAATCTAGGTAGCCCTCGGTGCCGAACACCTTGATGGCACTGCAGTGACCGATGTCGAGCACGCCCTGCGTGGCTTCCCATGCGCTTTGCCAGTTCATGAGACGCAACACGTCAATCGTGGAGTACACGCGAGCAAGGTTCAGTTGCACCCACTCTTGGTCGGCGACACGACGACCGTCAGGCAGTTTCGTCTCTTCGGCCCAGGCCTTTGTCTCTTGGAACGCACGCTCGATGACGCCGGTGCTGCAGAGCGTCACGCGCTCGTGGTTCAGTTGGTTGGTGATCAACGTCCAGCCTTGGTTCTCACCACCCACACAATTGTCGACCGGAACACGGACGTTGTCGAAGTAGACAGCGTTGATGTCGTGTTCGCCAATGAGCCGAAGTGGCTGGATGGAAATGCCTGGAGTGTCCATCGGCACGATGATGATGCTGATGCCTTTGTGCTTCTTCCAGGTCTCGCCAGCGGGCGTCTCGGACTCGAGTGGGCCGGTGCGCACTGCGAGCCAGCAATAGTCGGCATCGCTGGAGAGCGATGTCCACATCTTTTGGCCATTGATGATGTACTCATCACCGTCGCGCACAGCACGCGTCTGCAGTGATGCAAGGTCTGTGCCGGCTCCTGGTTCGCTGTAGCCGATGCAGAAGTGGAGATCACCAGCGAGGATTTTCGGCAGGAAGAAGTCTTTCTGCTCTTGTGACCCGAAGTTCATGATTGTCGGGCCGACCGTGTTGATGGAGAGCATAGGCACCGGTGCGCCTGCGCGCATCGACTCATCGAAGAAAATGAATTGCTCAATTGCCGAGCGTCCTTGACCGCCGTACTCCTTCGGCCACCCGATGGCAGCCCAACCGTCTGAGCACATCTGTTTCCAGATTCGGCGGGGCTCCTTGCCGATGCCGTGGCTCTTGCCGAGTTCTGCGACGACCTCAGGAGTGAGCAAGTGTTCGTAGTACGTGCGAAGTTCCTTACGCAGCGTTTCTTGTTCGACGGTGTAACCGATGTCCACTGACTACCCCCACATATTGGTCCACGATGTTCCAATGTGAGGGTAGTTCGGGGTGTGCTGCGGCGAGAAGGTGAAGGGTACGATTCGCCAATGAAACTCGGTTGGCACATCGGTTATTGGGGAAGGTCGATGCCACCCAACGTGCCCGAGACCATCAAGATGGTTGAGGCACTCGGATTCGACTCGGTGTTCACGGCCGAGAGCTGGGGTAGCGACGCGGTGTCACCACTCGCGTGGTGGGGATCGATGACATCCAAGATCCGACTCGGTACGAACATCATGCAGATCTCGGCTCGTACGCCTACCGCCGCTGCCATGGCGACGATCACGCTCGACCATCTCTCTGGTGGTCGCTTCGTCCTTGGTCTCGGTGTCAGTGGACCCCAGGTCGTCGAAGGTTGGTACGGACAACGCTTCAATCGTCCGCTTGCTCGCACCCGGGAATACGTCGGCATCATCCGCAAGATCCTCGCTCGCGAAGATCGGTTGACGAATGAAGGGCCCGAATACCCGATTCCTGCACAAGGCGGGCTTGGTCTCGGAAAAGCGTTGAACGTGATGACGCATCCTTTGCGTGCCGACGTGCCGATCTTCCTTGGGGCAGAGGGCCCGAAGAACGTGGCACTCGCCGCAGAGATCGGAGACGGTTGGTTCCCGATCTTCTATGCGCCACGACATGAAGAGTTGTACCTACCTCATCTGAAGGAAGGCTGGGCTCGTCCCACGGCACGGCGTCAGGAAACTGATTTCGAAATTCTTCCGACGGTGAACGTGTCAATCAACGAAGACGTCGACAAGGCCTACGACGCGTTGCGTCCGGTCCTTGCACTGTATGTCGGTGGTATGGGCGCACAAGAGATGAACTTCCATGCCGACGTGTTCCGGCGTCTCGGACACGAGAAGGACGTGGACACGATCCAGGATCTGTTCCTGAACGGCAAGCAGAACGAAGCCATCGCGAGCGTGCCAGACAAGATGATCGATGAGATTTGTCTCGTCGGTTCGAAAGCGAAGATCAAACACGACCTCGAAGCGTGGAAAGACTCGCGCGTCACCACGATCGTCTTGGGTGGCAGCGTCGACACACTGCGGACGATGGCCGAACTTGTGCTCGGCTGACCGTATTACTTGCCGGCGATGACGCGGTCGGTCTCGCTGCGGTGCTCGTGGATGAGACGGATCGCCCAGAAGCGCATGAATCGACCAATGGAGTAACGCAGGAAGAGCGCCGCACCGACGACGGCGAGCACTAAGCCCAACAACCCGCCGGTCGCAATTGCGGCCATCTGGTCGGCTGCATTGGTGGTGCCCGCAACTTGGACTCCTCCGATGACGGCAAGCACGACTCCTGCGATCATCAACAGGCTGCCCAGCGCAAGAAGCCGCTTCTCGGTGTCACCTTTCGCTCCGCTCGTCTTCAACGCAGCGATCTCACGTGTGAACTCTTCGACTCGTCCTTCGTTCATGTGGCCCCCCTTAGGTTGATTCTCTATCACGAACCGAGATAGGCGCGCGACAATGTCTCGTCGTCGAGAGCATCGGCAGGTCCGACATAGCGGACGTGGCCGTGCGACAGAACGACCGCAGAGTCAGCGACGCCAAGAACGGTGCGGGCGAATTGTTCGACCACGAGCACGCTCACACCAGACTCTGCGATGGCAGTGACTTGCTCGTAGAGCTCAGCTACGACCAGTGGCGCGAGCCCCATCGACATCTCATCGAGCATGAGAACCACCGGGTCGGTCGCGAGGCCGCGCGCGAGTGACAACATCTGCTGTTGACCACCCGACAACGTGCCGGCGAGCTGGTCTCGGCGTTCTTTGAGGATGGGGAAACGCGCGTATGAACGCTCTTCAATGATGCCAATACCTGCACGATCGCGAGCAGCCATGATGATGTTGTCGCGAACATACAAGTTCGGGAAGATTCCGCGTCCTTCAGGAATGGTGCAGACACCGACACGAGCGAGGGCGTTGGCCGGAACGCCTGTCACGTCCTGCGCTGCGATATGCAATGAACCGCTGATGGGTCGCATGAGTCCGCAGGCGACTTTGATGGTGGTCGTCTTGCCGGCACCATTGGGGCCGAGGAGTGCGACGACTTCACCTTTGCGCACATTGATGGTCACGTCGTGCAGTACTTCGATCGCACCATAGGAAGCAGACACGTTTCGCAGTTCGAGAATCGACTCTGTGATCACGACTCACCGACCTGAGCGCCGAGATATGCGCGAATGACGTCCGGATGAGCTCGTACGGCATCTGGCTTGCCTGATGCGATGTTCACTCCGAGGTCCAACACGTAGACCTCGTCACAGACTCCCATCACGAGGGTCATGTCATGTTCGACGACGAGCACGGTGATACCTCGATCGCGAAGTTGCCGCAGAAGGTGACCGAGCTGCTCGCTCTCACGCTCGTCGAGGCCGGAGGCGGGTTCGTCGAGCAACAGCAGCTTGGGAGAGGTGGCGAGCGCACGCGCGACTTCGAGGAGACGAGCCGAACCTGTGGAGAGCTCGCCCGCGGTGATGTCGGCCAGATGGTCGATTCCCAGCAATTCAAGATTGTGACGCGCGACCTCGTTGGCATTCGGCAGCGCTGCCAATTCCGCAGCGACGAGGACGTTTTCGAACACGGACAATGTCCAGAAAAGCTCGAGGCGTTGAAACGTGCGGGAGATTCCCATGGCACTGCGCTCATGCACGCCCGCAGAGTTGATCTCGACTCCTTCGAAACGCACGGAGCCTGACGTGGGAGGACGCACGCCGCAGATCACGTTGAAGAGCG
>SXWG01000085.1 GCA_005789925.1 Actinomycetota bacterium
CCTTTTTCTCGACAGTAAACATCGTCGATACTTGGTGACACTGCACCCTGAAGGCGAATTCCATAGTCATTCTGGTTTCGTTCCTCATTCCGAAGTGATTGGTCGGATGCCCGGAGTGCGTCTCGAGTCGACGTTGGGAGCGCGATACATCGTGCTGCGTCCGACTCTCGAAGATTTCGTACTTGAGATGCCTCGAGGTGCTCAGGTGATCTATCCAAAGGATCTCGCACCGATTTGTGTGCTCGGAGACATCGGACCAGGCATACGGGTCTACGAAACTGGAATCGGCTCTGGAGCGCTATCGATGACAATGTTGCGATGGGGCGCACACGTGAGAGGAGTCGAGCTGCGAGAGGATTTTCTCAATCGAGCGGTCTCCAACGTGCGGAGTTTTCTCGGAGAGCAAGCCCTCGAACGTTATGACGTCACGGTCGGCGACAGTTACGAGTCGGTGCCGGATGGTCCGTACGACCGGGTCGTACTTGACCTGCCCGAGCCGTGGCAAGTCGTTCCGCACGCGGTGAACGCTCTGGTTCCAGGCGGAATTCTCGTGGCGTACACACCGTCAATCACTCAAGCGGTACAAACCAGGCAGGCCTTCGACAGACAATGGACAGACGTGCGCACGCTCGAAGTTTTGCACCGCACGTGGCACATCGAGGGCCAATCAGTTCGACCGGACCATCGAATGGTTGCTCACACCGCCTTTCTGACGGCCGCCAGATTTATCGGAAGTTGAGAATCAGGGCTCGATGAAGATGCACTCGCCAGGGCATTCCTCGGCCGATTCAACGACTGCGTCAAGAAGGTTGTCCGCGAAATTGGCGAGACCTTCAGCGCCTTGCTTGTTTCCCTTGGCCGTCGCATAGATGGTCGAGCCTTCCTTCACGTAGGCAAGACCATCGTCAAGAAGTGTGAACACATCGGGGGCGATTTCCTCGCAGAGACCGTCTCCGGTACACAGGTCCTGGTCAATCCATACCTTCATGGGGGTCGAACTCCCTCAACTCTCATCTCGGCTTGTGCCGAGACATTGAATACTTCCGCCGGCCAGCCGGCATTTTCACTCTACACAGGCATCCCCGCTGACGGCAGGTTTAACGCCATGAAACACCTGCGTCAGACATACCAGCAAGGTTCGCAAGTAGGGTCACAAACATGACCAGGGAATCGCATCCCTCGGACGAGGATGCCGTCGAAGCACTGAAGGCCGAGATCGCCGAGCTCAGGGCTCGTCTGGGTGAATTGCCGCAACGAGCCACTGCTCTCGAAGAGCGTCTTCTTGAGACCAAGGGTCAATTGGCCCACGCGGTCGCACAGAACGAGAAACTTTCGTACACGCTGCGCGAGGCGCGGGAGTACATCGCCACCTTGCGCGACGAGGTCGAGAAGTTGACCCGTCCGCCGTCGGCCTACGGGAGCGTTGTGGGCGTCAACGAGGACGGGACCATCGACGTGCTCACCAGCGGACGCAAGATGCGGGTGGTGCATCATCCGGCGATCGACGTCGAGGAGATTGAGCGCGGTAATGAAGTCGTGCTGAACGAGTCGATGAATATCGTTCTGGTGCGTAGGGCGGAGACCACCGGCGAAGTTGTCACGTTAAAAGAAGTGATGGAAGATGGCATTCGCGCCATCGTCACTGGTCGCGCTGACGAGGAGCGAGTGTGCGAGCTCGCGGACAGTCTTCGCGGAGTTCTTCTGCGCTCCGGTGACCTACTTCGTTGCGACGCCAGGACAAACTTGCTCATCGAACGACTGCCTCAACCTGAGGTGGATGACCTTCTCCTTGAGGAGGTCCCGGACATCAGTTATTCAGACATCGGTGGCTTGGACAGCCAGATAGAGATGATCGCTGATGCAGTCGAGCTTCCGTTCCTACACAGCGAGTTGTTTGCTGAACATCAGTTGCCCGCACCCAAAGGCATTCTTCTCTACGGTCCTCCTGGTTGCGGTAAGACCCTGATAGCGAAAGCGGTCGCCAACAGCCTCGCCAAGAAGGTTGCAGCAAAGACAGGCGGTGAGAAAGGCAGGTCCTACTTCATCAATATCAAAGGTCCCGAGCTGCTGAACAAATACGTCGGAGAGACAGAGCGACAGATTCGACTCGTTTTCCAGCGCGCACGTGAAAAGAGCGAGGAGGGTTGGCCTGTCATCGTGTTCTTCGATGAGATGGATTCAATGTTTCGAACCCGTGGAAGTGGAATCTCCTCCGACATGGAGTCCACAATAGTTCCACAGCTTCTGGCAGAGATCGACGGTGTCGAAGGTCTCCGCAACGTCATCGTCATCGGTGCGACGAACCGTGAAGATCTCATCGACCCGGCGATCCTCCGTCCGGGCAGACTCGACGTCAAGATCAAGATCGAACGCCCGAATGAGTCAGCGGCACGTCAGATTTTGGGTCGATATCTCACTGCGGATCTCCCGCTCGACGGAGTCTCTGATGAATCAGATGCACAGGGCGTCATCTCAACGCTGATCGAGGCTGCTGCCGCTGAGATGTACAGCACAGAGCCAGGCAACCGTTTCCTAGAGGTCACTTATCAGAACGGTGACAAAGAGGTGCTGTACTTCAAGGATTTTTCGAGTGGCGCAATGATCGAAAACATCGTTCGACGCGCGAAGAAACTTTCCATCAAGCGCATACTTGCGGGCGGTCGTCGCGGTATCTGTCTCGATGACCTGGTGCAGTCCATTCGGCAGGAATTCAAGGAACACGAGGACCTGCCGAATACGACGAACCCTGACGATTGGGCTCGCATCTCTGGAAAGAAGGGTGAGCGAATCGTGTTCATTAGGACACTGATTGCTACAGACGCAGAGGTGACCGACTCCTCCGGTGGTCGAGCCATCGAAAGAACCGCGACGGGGCAGTACCTCTAGGTCACCATGGCGCTCCACAAAGTCTGCGGTATCGAGACCGAATACGGCATCATGACGCGAGGTTTTGATGCGTCTCCCGTCACTGCCTCGTCGGTTCTCATCAATGCGTATGCCGGAACGATGCCGCAAAAAGTCGGTTGGGATTTCCTCGACGAAAGTCCGGCAAACGACGCCCGCGGCTTCAGTCTCGAGCAGGCTTTTGCACCAGAAGTTGAATCGCACCTCGTAAATGCTGTGCTGACAAACGGCGCGCGTTACTACGTGGACCATGCACACCCTGAGATCAGCACTCCAGAGTGCGCAAGCGCGCGACAAGTCGTCCTTTACGACAGGGCCGCAGAGGAAATTGTCCGGCGAAGTATGGCCTCGTGTCGCAGTCTGTTACCCCACGGCGCCGAGATCATCGCGTACAAGAACAACTCTGATGGCAAGGGCAACAGCTACGGGTGTCATGAGAATTATCTGGTCGCAAGAGAGACTCCCTTCGGACGTTTGGCGAGTCACATCACGACTCATTTCGTGACGCGCCAAGTCTTCTGCGGTGCCGGCAAGGTGGGGCAGGAGACAGATTTGGATGGCGATGTCGTCGAATATCAGTTGAGTCAACGCGCAGATTTCTTCGAGGAAGAAGTGGGGCTCGAGACGACGCTCAAGCGACCGATAGTCAACACTCGTGACGAACCTCATTGCGACCCAACCAAATACCGCAGGCTTCATGTGATCGTCGGAGATGCGAATATGAGCGAAATCGCGACGTACCTCAAGGTCGGAACAACTGGTTTGATCTTGTCCATGATTGAAGACGATGCCTTTCCCCGAGATCTCGTTATCAAGGACCCCGTTGCACAGATGAGACGGATCAGTCGTGACGAAACCCTGCGTCACGCGGTCGAGACCATTACCGGTCGTCGACTCACTGCCCTTGAAGTGCAACGTTTGCTCTACGAGGCATGCGACAAATACCTCGTGAACTCAGATGATGATCCACTCGGGGGAGATTCACATCATGTGCTGTCTCTCTGGGACAACGTATTGACAGGGCTCGAAACCGATCCTGACTCAATGGCTTCGATGGTCGATTGGGTAGCCAAACGACGCATCGTTCGCGGCTACCAAGATCGGCACTCTCTTCGCGGCGATCATCCCCGTCTCAAAGCAATAGACCTTCAGTACCACGACATGCGTGAGACTCACTCCCTTGCGCTACGTGCAGGGCTGAAGACACTCGTGACGTCTGACCAAGTGCTGGCCGCCATTACTGAGCCCCCGGCCGAGACGAGGGCATGGTTTCGTGGCAAATGCCTGCAGCGCTGGCCTGAACAGATCGTCGCGGCCAACTGGGACAGCATCGTTTTCGACATTGGAAGTGACCCGCTCCGACGAGTGCCGATGATGGAGCCTTTGCGGGGAAGCAAAGCTTTGACAGGGGAGTTGTTCGACCACGTTTCTACTGTTGCGGACTTGATCGAAGCATTGGGTGCCAACGAAATCGCCACCGTGTACCCAGAGCCGGGTTGGTGACCCACGAACGACACCTGTTCGGTGTCCGGCGTGACACAGAGCGGTCAATGTCGCTACGGTGGGGCCGTGGCCGAACGCACTCACAAGACTCGTCCTGCATCCAGTCCTCGCGAAGGGCAAGAGGTCGAGTCGGAAGAAGTTGTCGGCTCCGAGACAGGCGACCGCATCAAAGCTGAGCTTGACGACCTGCTCGACGAGATCGACGATGTACTCGAGACCAATGCTGAAGATTTCGTGAAGAGTTACGTGCAAAAGGGCGGGGAGTGACCACGTCACAGGGACGGTAGGTCGTTACCAATGGCAATGCATCTCTTCAGTCCCGACAACAATCCGGGGTCGAGTTTCATGAATCTGCTGAGTGCAGTCGGAGTGCAGACTCCAGCTCCGCAGTCACGAATCGATGTTCCGCACGCCACTACTTGCGTCGCACTTCGGTACGTCGACGGAGTCCTCATGGCTGGAGACAGGCGGGCCACAGCGGGAAGCCTCATCGGTCATCGGGGAATGGAAAAGGTCGTACAGGCCGACACCTTCAGTGGTGTCGCCATCGCAGGTGCCGCAGGTCCCGCCATGGAAATGATCCGGCTTTTCCAACTTCAACTCGAGCACTACGAGAAGATGGAGGGCAAACAGTTGTCTCTCGAGGGCAAAGCAAATCAGTTGTCGATGATGGTCCGAGGAAATCTTCCAGCCGCCATGCAAGGCCTTGCTGTCGTTCCGATCTTTGGCGGTTTTGACGCGCTCCACGAGACTGGACGTCTCTGGGATTACGACGTCACTGGCGGTCGCTATGAAGAGCGAGAGTTTGTCGCCACAGGGTCAGGCAGCCTCCACGCAGGAACTGTGGTCAAGGTTGGCTGGCGCACGGGAATGACTCGCGCCGCTGCGGTCTCACTTGCTTGTCGTTCGTTGTGGGAAGCGGCTGATGCAGATTCGGCTACCGGTGGCCCCGATGCTCTTCGTGGCATCTATCCGATCGTGGCCATAATCACCTCAGCCGGATGGCAGTCCGTGCCAGACGACGAGCTCGCCAGTGTTTTTCAGTCAATCGCGAACGAGGTGCAGGCACGATGAGCATGCCCTTCTACGTTCCACCCGAACAACAGATGAAGGATCGCGCAGATTTTGCGCGCAAAGGCATTGCTCGCGGCCGCGCGCTCGTTGGCGTGCAGTTCGAGCAAGGAATCTTGCTTGTGGCGGAGAATTCCTCAAGCACGCTTCGAAAAGTGAGCGAGATCTATGACCGCATCGCTTTTGCCGGCGTCGGAAAATACAACGAGTTTGATCAGCTTCGTCAAGCAGGCGTTCGAGCTGCTGATTTGACCGGATTTCAGTATTCGCGTCTTGACGTTGACGCGCGAAGTCTCGCTAATCAGTACGCGCAGATAATGGGACAAATATTCACTCACGATTCGAAGCCGCTAGAAGTCGAAATTCTCGTCGCTGAGATTGGCCTGACGAGTGAAGACGACCGCCTGTTCCATATTCTTTATGACGGAACCGTCATGGACGAGAGCAACTTCAGTGTTCTCGGGGGTGATGCGGAAGCCATCATCGTGCGGATGAGGGCGAATTTCAACTCTGGCTTCGACTTGTCCAGTGCTTTGAGGTGTGCGCACGGCGCATTGGCTGGGTCAGATCGTCAACTGAGCGCTAGCGACCTCGAGGTCACAACTCTTCGTAGGGGAAATGGTCGACGCTGCTTCGCTCGGGTACCCGAAGTCGATGTGCAGTTAATGCTGGCGTGACGACATCTCACATGGACCGACGCATTTACGGTCTCGAAAACGAATACGGCATCACGTGCACGTTGCGCGGTCAGCGCCGGCTGACACCAGACGAGGTGGCGCGTTACCTTTTTCGAAAGGTCGTCGCGTGGGGTCGTAGCTCGAACGTCTTTCTCGAAAATGGGGCGCGCCTCTATCTTGACGTCGGTTCACACCCCGAATACGCCACCCCTGAATGTGATTCTCTGCTCGAGTTGGTGACACACGACAAAGCTGGAGAGCGGCGACTCGAAGATCTAGTGATTGCCGCCGAGGATCGGCTGAGAGATGAGGGGATCAGGGGGACTATCTATCTCTTCAAGAACAACACAGATTCAGCCGGGAACTCCTACGGATGTCACGAGAACTATTTGGTGCGCCGGACTGAAGCGCCAATTCGCTACGACGAAGTGCTGATCCCGTTTCTCGTCACGCGGAGCATCTACACAGGCGCTGGGAAGATATTGAACACGCCACGCGGTCCGCTGTACTCGATTGCACAGCGCGCTGAACATATCTGGGAGGGCGTCAGTTCGGCCACAACACGTAGCCGTCCGATCATCAACACGCGCGATGAGCCACATGCCGACGCAGAGGTCTATCGACGCCTGCATGTCATCGTGGGCGATTCGAACATGAGCGAGTACACGACGTTTCTCAAGGTCGGTGCGACGGCTTGCATTCTTCGGATGCTCGAGAGTGATGCCGTGGACCTGCGCGACATGACCCTCGAGAACCCGATTCGCGCCATACGTGAGATCAGCCATGACATCAGCTGCCGGCGTCCGATACGGCTCGCTTCGGGTCGGGAAATGAGCGCTCTCGACATCCAGCGTGAATTACTCGACAAAGCACACGATTTTGCCGGCCAGGTGGGTCTTCCAGACCTCGAGCGCCAAGCGCTCGACATGTGGACGCATTGCATCGAGACCATCGAACAAGACCCCTTCAAACTAGACCGCGAGGTCGACTGGGTCATCAAGCATCGCTTGATCGACTCGTACGCGGCGAAGCACGGTATGTCCCTCGTCGATGCACAAGTGCAGTTGATCGACCTGCAATATCACGACATCAACACCGAGCGTGGCCTTTTCTACAAAGCTCAACGTCGGGGCCTGGTCGAGCGAATGTGTACCGACGAAGCAATCGTCCGAGCGATGGATGAACCGCCGCAGACCACTCGAGCGCGACTGAGAGGTGAATTCGTGCGACAAGCGAAGTCCAAGAAGCGTGATTTCACGGTCGACTGGGTGCACTTGAAATTGAATGACCAAGCCCAAAGAACCGTCCTATGCAAGGATCCGTTCAGAAGTAGGGACGAAAGAGTCGAGCGCCTGATCGCAGGCTTGTAGCCAATTTCAAGGCTCGGGGAACTACCGTTGAGTCCACATGTCCTCGGAAGTCGCTCAGTCCACATCGAGTGTGTCCAAGTCCCTGAGAGAGTGGCTCGTTGTCATACTCGTAGCACTTGGTGCGGCGTTGCTCGTGCGGATGTTCGTGTTGCAGCAGTACTACATTTCAGGTCCGTCGATGGAGTCAACGCTTTTTCAGGACAACCGAGTTCTTGTCAATAAGTTGAGCTATCGATTGCATGGCATCCACCGTGGGGATGTTGTCGTGTTCGAGCGAATCACTATGGATGGCGCCACTGTCGCGCACGACGATCTCATCAAGCGTGTCGTCGCAATCGAGGGCGACACGGTCGAAATCAAGAACTGTGAGTTGCTGGTGAACGGTGAGACGGTGGACGAGGATTATCTCCCTGAAGAGGACACCAAGCAGAGCGATCCCAACAATCGATGCGGTCAGCCGATGGCGGAGAAGACGACCATTCCCGTAGGGAAGGTATACGTCCTCGGTGACAATCGTCCCGAATCGTTCGATAGTCGCCGTTTCGGACCGATCGAAGAGAAATTCGTCATCGGTAGAGCGTTCGTTGTCGTGTGGCCATTCAAGATGTGGAAACTGTTGTGATCACATCAGTCCCTGAAATCCAGCGGTTCCAGCCTCGCCCTTGACGACGTCCATCATCATGTCGACATGGTCGCTATACACCGCGTCCATTCCCATGCGGACGACTTCGGCCATTCTCGTTTCGAACTGTATGTCCCACGCGAAACACAAGATGCCAAAACGGTGAAAGAGCGTGGTCAGTCCTCCGGACCAGTCGCTGTGGTGCATGTTGACTGCGTCAATTCCCAAAAGCTGAAGATCGGCTGCGTGGCGCTCTGGCCCATCTGTCATTTTTGCAAGTCTCGTCGAGTGCACTCTTCGTGCCCCGGAGTCGTGACCACACTGGTCGTTCAGGGTTGTCACGTCGGGATGACACAACCACAACCGATCTGTCGGAAGACCTGCCTCACGACTTCGCCTCGTCACAACGTCGAATGCTGCAGAGTCCTTGATGTCGACGCTGAGATGAAAGGTGGTGCCGACGCTGTCAAAGAAATCGTCGAGAGACGGGATGTGAGGGGGTAAGTCCTGTCGTTCGAGGGTATCTATCTGACGTCGACGAAAACGAGGTCCGACGACACCGTCATGATTAAGGACGGGTTCCCCGTCCGCGGTCAACCAGATGTCTGTTTCTAACCCGGTTCCCCCGAGTCGTAGCGCCAATGTGAACGCCTCGATGGTGTTTTCTCTCGCATGAGCACTCGCACCACGGTGCGCAAATGAAATGGGCACATCAAGGAGTGAGGGGAGTCTCTGCTGCACGACCACAGAGTATGTTCCGACACGCTTTCGACATTGGTTCTGTGCTGCGAAGAAGGGGCTCGTACACTTGCGAGAGTGTTCAACCTGTCCGGCAGCGAGGTCATTTTCATACTCTTGGCCGGTCTTGTGGTTCTCGGTCCGGAACGGCTTCCGAGTGTCATACGGCGAGTCGGCCGTACGTACGGTCAGTTTCGACAGATGGCCTCGTCGTTCGAAGCAGAGATGAAGGAAACCTTCGGTGAACCTCTCGACGAGATCCGGGGTGCCGTCAAGGGGCTCTCAGACGAGGTCAACAAAGCGACCACGGGTGATGGTTGGTTCGGAGTCGTTGATGACGAGCCTTCGCCACCGATGCGTCCTGAGCAGTCATCGCTTCCGGACACTGCTGACGGAAATTCCGACGGGGGAGTGAAGTGACGCAAGCTGGTTCAGGTGGGGCGTCATCAGATGCCGATGTGACCATGACGATGATGGATCATCTACGTGAGCTTCGCATGCGTATCGTGCGTTCGCTCATCGGCGTCGCAGTCGGAGGTGCCGTCGAGC
>SXWG01000086.1 GCA_005789925.1 Actinomycetota bacterium
ACCGGAGTTTGCGATACCGAGTGTGATGGCTTGACGGATCCACCATGTGGCGTAGGTGGATAACTAGAAGCCTTTGCGCCAGTCGAACTTTTCGACGTCGTTCATGAGACCAAGGTTTCCTTCTTGACTGAGATCGAGTAGTGGAAGCCCAGATGCTTGGTATTTCTTTGCGATTGACACTACGAGGCGCAAGTTCGACTGCACGAATGCACGCTCGGCGATTTCGCCTTCACGAATGATCTTCTTCAGTTCGCGACGCTTGGCGACGGTGACATTCTTGGTAGCTGCAAGTTCTTCGCCGGCGGCTTTGCCAGCTTCAATTGCCTTTGCGAGGCGGACTTCATCGTCTTTGGTGAGAAGTGTGTATTGACCGATATCAGTCAGATAGAGACGTACAAGGTCTTCTTCGTCGCGATCCACACGATCCTTCGCCACGCTGACTCCGAACTGTCTCACCGGCCACCCCGCCGGGGCCGAATAGGGGAAGGATACCGACGGGTGGTGGCGCAACCACAGGGGAGACCAGAAGTTCGCGAACTGGCGACATTCGTGGCGTTGCGGCAGGCACAGGTTGCAATTCCTGGTTACTCTTTGTCTATGTCAAACCCTCTGCTCAATGAAAAAACGATGACTCAGGCGGTGACTCGCACCGAAGGTGACGCCGGTTGGGCAGCACCAACAGGTCAAACTGCGGGCACCTGGGCACCACCAGTTTCAGATGGTCCTGTCACCACATGGCACGGCGGTGTGATGACGGCACGCGGCACAGCGAGCGCGACCATCATGTTGCTTCTCTTGCTCGTGGCGTCAGCTGCAATTACGTGGACACAGGTCGACGTCGTCTCGTCCACGTCGGCTACCGGCGAGGCCACGACGACTTTGAATTTTCCAGTCGGCTGGGTGTTGGGCGGTCTCATCGTCGGTCTTGTGTCGGTTGTTGTCGCGATGTTTAAACCAGCGTTGTCACGTTTTCTTGCACCCGTGTATGCGATCGCTGAAGGTGTCGTGCTCGGTGCAATCAGTCGTGCATACGATGCGCAGTACAGCGGCATCGTGTTGCAGGCCGTCGGCGTCACCGCAGCAGTGTTCTTTGGCATGTTGTTCATGTATCGAACTGGCATCATCAAAGTGACGAACCGCTTCCGTCGCACCGTCATGGGTCTCACTGTCGGCGTCGCGATCTTCTACTTCGCGTCAATGATCTTCAGCATCTTCGGTGCCACACCGTCGTTCATCAGTGGCGCATCGGGCTTCGGCATTCTCTTCAGCGTGTTCGTCGCCGGACTCGCTGCCTTCAACTTGGCTCTTGACTTCGACATGATCGACTGGGCCGAGAAGAACAAGATGCCCGCCTATATGGAATGGTTCTGCGCACTCAGCTTGCTCGTCACACTGGTGTGGCTCTATCTCGAAATTCTTCGCCTGTTGGCGAAACTTCGCGAGAACTGCGTCGTCGCGCACGTGCGCGACAATCAGCGGGGCAGATTCGCCACGCGCGTGGTGGGACGATGTTCGAGCACTGCATCAGGTATCTCGTTGCCCGTGACTTCACAGGTCCAGTACGAACCTGCCTCAAGACGCGACAGCGCGATTTCGACATCGGCGAGGTCTTGTTCGATACCCACCAAGTCGATGGTGGTCTGCGGTGCGGCGTGGTCTTCGTTCATCGACACGTCGCAAGGGTAGGCGAGTCTCGCCGTCTGATGCATGTCAATCGGCTTGTAGCGTGCAGGACATGCCTTACCCGTTCCCCGCACTCGATGGATCCACTCAACAGAAGCAGAAGTTCTCTGATGTCCCTGAAATGGGCATCGATCCGAGCAAGCGTTACACCGCCACCATGGAGACTTCGATGGGAACTTTGGTCATCGCCCTCGATGCGGTGAAGGCGCCAAGGACCGTCAACAACTTCGTGTTTCTCGCCGGGTACAAGTATTACGACGGCATCATCTTCCACCGCATCATCAACGGTTTCATGTGTCAGGGCGGTGACCCCACCGGCACCGGTCGTGGTGGTCCTGGTTATCGCTTCGACGACGAATTGCCGAAGCCCGGTCAGTACCAAATCGGATCACTCGCCATGGCAAACGCTGGTCCGAACACGAATGGTTCGCAGTTCTTCCTCATCAGCGGACAAAGCGGTGTTCAACTTCCTCCTGCATATGCGTTGTTTGGGCAAGTGGTAAAGGGCCTCGACATTGTCGACGCCATGCAGAAGGTCGAGACGGACCGCAACGATCGTCCGTTGACCGACGTCGTCATCAACAGCGTCACCATTACAGTCGCCGATTGACCCGCGAAGTCAGTGTCGCAGCCGCACGCCGCATGGCGTTGGCCGCACAGGGACTTCACACATCACGCCCGACGGGTCGCATCGACTGTCGACACTTGCGCAAAGTGTTCGCCACCATCGGAGTCGTGCAGATCGACTCGGTGAACGTGTTGGTGCGCAGTCAAGAGCTTCCACTGTTCGCTCGGCTAGGTGATCACCCGCGTTCACTCATTCCTGAGGCCACTGCTAGTGGTGAATTGTTCGAATATTGGGCACACGAAGCCGCACACGTACCGGTGCAGCATCATCGGTTGTTCCGTTGGAAGATGGAAGAAGCAAAGAAGGGTGTGATGTGGTCAGGCCTGCGCGAGCTGCAACAGACCAAGCCCCGTTTTGTTCGCGAGGTGTTGAAGAAGGTGCGCGACGAAGGTCCACTCGTCGCAGGCGACGTGAAGACGCGCACCGGCCCAAAAGGCTCATGGTGGGACTGGGATGAAGGCAAGGCCGCACTCGAGTACCTGTTCTGGACGGGTCAATTGACCGCCACTCGTCGAGAGAAGGACTTTGCACGTGTGTATGACATTCCTGAGCGACGCATTCCGGCGCATGCTCTCGACACACCGACGCCGAAAGCAGCTGAAGCGCGCCGTGAGCTATTGGTGCTTGCCGCAAAGTCATTGGGGGTTGGCACCGCGAAAGACCTTGCTGATTATTTTCGACAGAAGCTCACCGCGGCCACCCCCCACATTGCTCACCTCGTGAAGACTGGCGCACTCGAGCAAGTGCAGGTCGAAGGTTGGCGTGAGCCTGCGTACGTGCATCCGGAAGCACGATCACCAAGAGCAGTGTCTGGTCGAGCATTGCTGTCGCCGTTCGATTCATTGTGCTGGTTCCGACCCCGTATCGAGCGGTTGTTCGATTTCAATTACCGCATCGAGATCTACACGCCAGCGCCGAAGCGCGTGTACGGCTACTACGTGTTGCCATTCTTGTTGGACGACAGACTCGTGGCACGTGTCGATTTGAGGGCTGACCGACACACCAGTCGACTGATGGTGAACGGAGTGTTTGCCGAAAGTGGCATCGACAGAAAACGTGTCACGTCAGAATTGGCAGACGAGTTGGCGTTGATGGCTCGGTGGCTGGGCCTTGACAGCGTGCACGTGGGCACGCGCGGTGATCTCAGTTCGCTCGTGAAGCGGGCGAGTCGAGGTCGGTGACCCAGCGAATCGCGCCAGTCACGACTTGACCAATTGGTCGATATGCAAAACGCTCGGTGAGTGGCATCCACGGAAGGCGCAACATGACGCGCGTCCACACCGGCATCACCGACAACGCACCGGCGGCAATGAGGCTGTATGGAACGCGTTGTGCCGCAGGAAGTGGTGGAGTGATCAGCAAGTAACGCGCGGCATCGCGTGACTCGCGCGTGCTGCGAAGTTCAGGGCGATATTCCCGCAAGTGATCGCGCAAGGTTTGTTCTGACTCTGGCGGCGCTGGAACACCAAGTTTGCGTGCGATGACCGCCATGTCGCTGACGTACGCGTCGCGACCTTCTTGGTCAAGTGGATTGGCACCGAACACCTGATGTGCGGCAAGAAAACTGTCGACTTCGGCGATGTGCACCCAGCGAAGAAGATGCGGGTCGTTTGCGCTGTAGTCCTCGCCGCTGCTCGTGGTGCCGACGACGCGAGTGTGCACGGCACGAACGCGGTCAACAGCTTGTTGAGCGACGTCGGCTGGGCCGAACGATGTGGCGGCAAGGAAGTCGGCCGTGCGTTGCAGGCGACCCCACGGATCGTTGCGATAGTCGCTGTGCTGTGCGACGCCGGCCATCGCGCGCGGGTGCAGTGATTGCACGAGCAGTGCGCGCATGCCACCGATGAACATCGACGCATCTGAGTGCACGCGGTGGATGGGGCGGTCGGGGGCGAACCAACGCTCACCGGGAGCGTCCATGATGTGGGCGGCCTTCTCGTCGGCGTTGGGGCCGATGACCCGGTCACGAAGTGCACCAGCAAGCGACTGACGCACGGCTTCCACCCGCGGAAGTCGTCGGAGCGCTTCGAAGTTCACATTCCCATCGTTACAGCGATTCGACGCGAATGCGTAGCGCACCGGTATGTATTTCTGGCGCCAGTACGCTTTCGTCCGTGAGCGACACCCCTTCTGGCTCGACGCCTGACACTCGTCACATGCCGCGCTGGGTTCTTCGGGCAGTGGTTCTGTTCTGGCTCGGCTATCTCGGAATGTTGGTCGCGCGGTATTCGTTCAATCGGCTCAGCCAACTGCTCATTTTGTTGCTGGTCAGTTTGTTCCTCGCATTCGCCATCGAACCAGGTGTGAACGCCCTCGGTCGGCGCGGATGGGGGCGTCGCCGTGCAACGTCATCGATCATCCTTGCGATCATCCTCGGTGTGTTGGCCTTCATCGGCATCGTCGGCACTGTCGTCGGCACTCAGCTCGCTGATTTGGCGACGAACAGCGAACAGTATGTGAACGACACGGTGAAGTTCATCAACGACGCGTTCAACACCAACATCGACCCACAGGCAGTGAACGATCGCATCACTGATCCGAATGGGCCGGTGCAAAAGTTCATCGACAGCCAACAAGACCGAGTGTTCTCGGTGACCCTGCAAGCACTCGGCGTGTTGCTGCAGATCTTGTCCATCGTGTTGTTCACCTATTACCTCGTCGCCGACGGACCACGGTTGCGCCGGTCGATCTGCAGTCGCCTCGAACCAGATCGTCAGCGTCGCGTGCTCGACACATGGGACCTCGCCATCACGAAGACTGGTGGTTATCTGTACTCACGCGCACTGCTCGCGTCTCTCTCGGCTTTCTTCCACTGGATTGCCTTCCAAGCCATCGGCATTCCTGCACCCGTTGCGATGGCGTTGTGGGTCGGCCTCGTGTCGCAGTTCCTGCCTGTCATCGGCACATATCTCGCCGGCGTGTTGCCGATTCTGCTCGCGTTCCTTGACTCGCCGGTCAAGGCTCTCATCAGCATCGGGTTCATCGTGGTGTACCAACAAGTCGAGAACTACTTGTTCGCACCTCGCGTGACTGCACGCACGATGGAGATTCATCCGGCATTCGCGTTCGGTGGCGCAATCGCCGGTGGTGCTTTGCTCGGACCTATCGGTGCAATCCTTGCGTTGCCTGCCGCAGCGATGGCCCAGGCACTTGCGAGCAGTTGGGGTCAGCGCTACAACGTCATCGACGACACGCTCACCAACATTCGAGACATCGACAAACCTCAACGTAAACGCCAACGGAAACGCAAGAATCGATGACCGTCGGTGTGCGGCCTGAACAGTTCGCACCACTTGCTGTCATGTCGCGCAGCGGTGTCGACGAAAGTGTGCATTTCGGTGCCGTCATCGGGCTGAACGCCGACGGAAGCGATGCATTAGCTGTCGGTGACCCGGCCGTCACCATCTACCCGCGTAGTTCCACCAAGCCGCTGCAGGCCCTGGCAATGGTGCGTGCAGGTCTTGCATTGCCACCTGAGTTGTTGGCGTTGGTGTGTGCCAGTCACAACGGTGAGGAAGCGCATCTGAACGGAGTGCGCAAGATTCTTGCTGGAGCCGGTCTTGACGAGTCTGCTCTCGGCAACACTGCAGGACACCCGCTTGACGTCGAGTCACAACAGAAGGCCATTCGTGAGGGTGTCGCCAAGACGCCATTGCAGATGAACTGCAGTGGCAAACACGCTGGCATGTTGGCGACCTGCAAAGTGAATGGGTGGTCACTCGACGGATATCTCGACCAGTCACATCCGTTGCAAAGCGTGATCACAGATGTGGTTCCGACTGTTGCCGGTGAGAGTGCCGCTGCAATCGGCGTCGACGGATGTGGAGCACCTGCACATGTGGTCACGTTGCGTGGACTCGCTCGTGCGTTTCGGGCGATTGCAGTCGGTGACGCTGGTGGTGCGGGCAGTCAGGTGTACATCGCCATGTCGCAACATCCGTACATGGTCGGTGGTCGTGGTCGACATGTCACCGCGATCGTGTCGTCAGTGCAGGGCTTGTTCGCCAAAGACGGAGCTGAGGCTGTGTACGCGGCGGCGTTGCCAGATGGTCGGGCGGTGGCGTTGAAGATCTCCGACGGCTCTGGTCGTGGCGAGCCGACCGTGTTGCTCGCAGCACTCGCACAGCTCGGCATTGACGTGTCGCGCGTGCCTGACACTGTGCACGAGATTGCTCTTGGGCATGGCAAGCCCGTCGGTCGTCTTCGCGCTGTGTGTTTCGGCGACGCCGCAGGTGCATGATCGACCGTGGCAGTCATTCCATTTGTTCCTCGAATCGATGACGCGCCGTATGCGACATCGCAGCAGCTCTCACCGCTCGTGCGTCGAGTCATCGCGGAGAACCCGTCGAAGTTCACCTATCATGGAACGGGCACATACATCATCGGTACTCACGATGTGGTGGTCATCGACCCAGGCCCACGTCTCGACAGTCATCGCGACGCGCTGCAACGCGCACTTGACGGCTGCAAGGTGGTCGGCATCGTAGTGACACATTGTCACGCCGATCACTCACCCTTGTCGCAGTGGTTGAAAGAGTCGACTGGCGCGCCGACATTTGCACTCGGCCCTCATGCTGATGTGGTGTTCGATGCAGACGACGTCGAAGAGGACGATGAAGAAGACGAAGTCGACGACACCGATTCGCAGAGCGACGAGCCACGCGAGACGATCGACGTTGATTTTCAGCCTGATGTCACCGTCATCGACGGCGAAGTGTTCCTGACCACGGACGAGTTCTCACTTGTCGCAGTCGCGACACCGGGCCACACCTCGAATCACTTGTGTGTGGCATTGCAAGAAGAACACGCATTGTTCACCGGTGACCACATCATGGGTTGGAGCACGACAGTCGTGTCGCCACCCGACGGCGACATGAGTGAGTACATGCGGTCGTTGCAGAAAGTTGCCGACCGTGGTGATGCGATTCTGTATCCCACACACGGCGGGCCGATCACCGAGCCCGGGCCGTTTCTCTCGGCGTACGCAGACCATCGTCGCGAACGCGAGCAGCAGATTCTTGACCAGTTGGCAGGTGGTCCGAAGACGATTCGAGACATGGTGTCGGTGATGTACGCCGACGTCGACAAGAAGCTGCACAAACCAGCGCGTCGCAGCGTGTGGAGCCACCTCATTCAGTTGCACCGACAGGGTCACGTCACGGTCATCGACGGTGACGTCCCACGGCGCACGTCGACGTACGCGGCGTCGTAGGTCGGTCAGTCGTCTTTCTTGCGCTTGTTGCGTCGCCAGGCGATGCCGACGAGGCGTTCCACGATGAGAGTCAGGGCGACCACCACGACCATCAGCCACCACACTGGAATGTCGGTGGCTTTGTAGACGAGGAAGTTCACTTCGGTGCGCTTGGTGTTGGCGATGATCATGAGCAACAGAAAAACGACCATGACGATGGCACCGACACCTGCCGGTGACAGCTTGCTCTCAAGTTTTGGCTGAACGTCTTTGTCTTTCATATGCAACATCTTCTCATTTCACAGCGTGATGGCACGTCAGTC
>SXWG01000087.1 GCA_005789925.1 Actinomycetota bacterium
TCCGCGCCCGCACGTACACGAGTTCCGACCTTCACTGGTGCAGGGAATCGCACCTTGTCGACTCCGTAGTTGACTCCCATCGAGAAACCTTGGACTTCGATGATCTGTGGAAGGAAATAGTTCGAGAGCGAGAGTGTGAGGTATCCGTGTGCGATAGGGGCGCCGAACGGGCCTGACTTTGCACGCTCGACGTCAATGTGGATCCACTGACGGTCGCCAGTCGCTTCAGCGAACTGATTGATGCGCTCTTGTTCCACGGTCATCCACTCGCTGTAACCGAGATGCCGACCCTTGGCCGCACGAACTTCTTCGACACCATTCAAAGTTGTCACTGCCATGTCAGGCTCCGAGTTCTTTCAAGGCCGTCTCGGCCTCACTGATGATGCGTTGAATGAGTTCATCGCAAGTGGGAAGGTCATGGATGACTCCGACCACTTGACCACTAGCCATGACACCTGCCTCGATGTTGCCATCGATCATGGTTGCTTTCAGCAGCATCGGCGTGTTTGCTGCCATCAGCATCTGGGCAAACGTCAAATCCATTGCTTTGCGCATCGCGAGTCCCTCACGCAACATCTCAGACATTGGTGTGCCCGTCATCTTGCGGAACTTGAGAGCATTGAGTGCAGCACGCGGTAGAGCAAGAAGACGACCGCGGCCGCTCTCCAAGAACTCCACCAAATCAGTGCGCAGCACGCGGTGAGGAACGCCGTCGACCTGCGTGCTGACGACTGTTCCTTGCACGTTTTGTTGTAGGTAGAACTGCTTGATGACATCTGGAACATTTGAATTTTTCGTGAGGAGAAACCGTGTTCCCATCGCGATGCCGTCGGCTCCATAGGCGAGTGCGGCGACAAGTCCACGACCGCTGAAGAAACCACCAGCTGCGATGACAGGTATGCGGCCACCCACAGCGTCGATGACGTCGGGCAACAGAATGCTGGTCGGAACAGAACCGGTGTGTCCACCGCCTTCGCCACCTTGGACCAAGACCGCATCGACGCCCCAATCGAGCACTTTCTCGGCATGTCGTCGTGCACCAATGGATGGCATGACGAACACCCCAGCGCTCTTGCATCGTTCGATGATCTTCTGTTTCGGTGCCTGTGCGAACGAAGCGACCTTGACGCCTTGTTCGATGAGGTAATCGACCCGCTCTTCGATGTCACTTGCATCCGCCCGCATGTTGACAGCAAATGGCTTGTCTGTCTGACGCTTGATGGCAGCAACTTCACTTCGAAGTTCGTCCATGTCCATGACAGCACTGGCGAGGATTCCGAGACCACCGGCGTTCGCGGTGCCAGCGACGAGGCTGGATGTTGCGACCCAACCCATGCCCGTCTGCACGATGGGGTATTGCACCCCGACCTGGTCGCAGAACTTCGTATGCAGAGTCGGGTGCATGGTCAGGAGACTTCCTTGTGTCGTAGACCGCGTTGGTCAAGTTTCTCGATGACAGCGAGCTCGTTCGCTGTCGGGCCGCGAGATTCCGGGACATCAGCCGGAATCACAAGTTCGAAGCCCGTGTTTGCGACGACGTCATCAACAGAAACGCCGGGGTGGACGCTGCGAAGTCGCATGCGATTGTCAGGTGTCTCGAAGTCGAGCACACACAAATTGGTGATGACCCGTGGCAGACAGAAATTGTCGCGGACCCACTGGCTCATCTTCGCGACGCGGTTATAACCGATGCCACTGACCATGTCGACCTTGTCGACGAACACTTTTGATGTGTGCTTCGGAATAAAGAAACTCGTCTTGTTGTTGACGGTGTTTCCAGGTGCGCCACGCACTCCGAGCAACTGAGCCTTCGGCTGTTTCCACGGTCCGATATTTGCGATGTTCGAATTGCCGAATTGGTCGATCTGGCTGGCGCCCATCATGACGTGGCGCCGGCCACCCCACAGCGTGTCGAACACTTGGCGAAAGGGCACCCAGCCTTCAATGACTTTGTCCGTACCGCCGATCGGCAGGTCGTTCGCAACGAAGAATGCCTCTCCGTCGCTGACCAGGAGGTCTGGCTCAAACGTTGCGCGAGCAAGTCGCACGCCAAGGGTCTGAATTGTGCCCATGCCGCTGCCGAAGATTTCTCCGTTGCCACGGAAGGCCTCCGCTGCTGCCACCACACAGATGTCAGCAAGATTTGTGCTTGCGGTCATCGTCACGCCTGCGCTTTCTGTTCGTCGTGCCACTTCTTGACTTCGGCTTGGTAGTCCGCTTCGGTTCCCATGAGGAAACGTCCGGCGAAGGCGGACCATGTGTCCGGGTCAGCTGCGGCCTTCACGTATGCCGACTGGAACTTCTCGTCACGTTCGTAGTCGGGTGTGCAATGAGTGAAATGTGAACCATTCGGGGACTCGATGACCCCGTCGACCATCGATCGATTGATCTTCATCGTGTGGAACGAACCGTTCTTCAAGAACTCATCCGGCTGAACGATCTTCTCGCAACTCAAGAAACGCCGGCCGGGGGTGCACGCATTCAAGAACAAGTCGTCGAAGTAGAGGTCTGGTCCGAGGAACTGCGCGTTTCCGTGCACGTCCGCACGGTTCAGGTGGACGAATGCTGCGTCGAGCTGAAGGGCCGGAACGGCCAACAGCTCTTCACCGTCTGCGTATGGCGAAGTCACGGTGCGCAAGTGTGGGTTCACGACCGTCACGTCGCTACCGAGACCGGCACGTGTGGGAAGAAACGGAAGACGAAGACTGGCCGCGTACAGGGCCCACTGCAACATGCCCTCGTCGTACTCGACACATTCGGCGATCGAGCCACTCTGTCGTGCCGACCGGAAATGTGGCTCGAGTGCGATCGAGTCGAGCGACACGAAGCCGTACACCACTTTCTTGACCTTGCCAGCGGCGCACCGCAGACCGACGTCGGGCCCTCCGTATGACACGACAGTGAGGTCTTTCACATCGGTGCGGAGAAGCGCTCGCACGAGCGACATCGGCTTACGACGTGATCCCCAGCCGCCGATACCGATTGTCATGCCGCTCTTCACTTGGTCGGCAGCCTCGTCCAATGTGATTCGTTTATCTCTGGCCATGTCGTCCTCGTCGTTATAGATGTCGTGTCGTGGGTCGTTTTGTGTGTCAGTGAGCTCGCGCTAGCAGCATTACTTGGTCGTGTCAGCGTCGCGCTTGTCGACGAATGCATCACGCAGTTCGTCGGAGACGCCTGAGAGGTTCAACTCGAAAGTGAATCCCTGTTCGAAGCGATAGCTCTTTTTCACATCCCACAAATCGATGCCGTTCAAACTTTCCTTTGCCGCACGCATGACCGTCGGCGACTTCTCAGCGATGCTCTTAGCGATGCGGAACGCCTCGTCGCGAAGCTGAGCACGTGGAACAATCGAATGCACACTTCCGAAGTGGTGAAGTTCCTGAGCAGTCACGTTCTGTGCGGTGTACACCATTGCGCGCATTTTGTGTTGTGGGACGAGGCGTGCGAGGTGTGTCGCAGCGCCCAAGGCTCCGCGGTCAACTTCTGGAAGCCCGAAGAATGCATCATCACTCGCAACGATGATGTCGGAATTTCCGACTAGTCCGATGCCGCCACCGACGCAGAAACCATTGACGGCAGAGATCACTGGTACGGGGCACTCGTAGACGGCTGCGAATGCAGCGAAGCATCCCTTGTTTGCGCCGATGAGGGCATCGAACCCGGTCGTGTTCTGCATCTCCTTGATGTCGACACCAGCATTGAAGCCCTTGCCCTCGGCGCGCAAGATGACCACTCGCACCTCCTTATCTCGACCGAGAGCTGTGACCGTGTCGGCGACTTCGAACCACTGGGCAACGGTGAGTGCGTTGACCGGCGGGCAGTCCATCACGACTTCGGCGATGCCGTCGGCACCTACTAAATGCGAAATACCCATGGTTTCTGAGGTTACTCCCGCGCGACTGTGGTCCTCTAAACGTGCGAGAGCACTTGCGCACTAGGATTCACAGTCGTGACGTATCCCGAGTTGCGCGACAAAGTCGTTCTGATCACCGGCGGAACCAAAGGCATAGGTCGAGGTATCGGCGAGCGCTTTGAGGCCGATGGTTCGCGGATCGTGGTTTGTTCCCGCACTCCCGTCGATGACCTACCTGCATCGTGGACGTATTACTCCGTTGACCTTCGCAATGGTGAAGATGCATGGAAATTGATCGATGATGTGGTCGCTGGGTTTGGCCGCATCGACGTACTGGTGAACAACGCCGGTGGTTCACCGCCCGCAGACTCAACCGAGTCGTCGCCACGGTTCACTGAGCGCATCGTCGCGCTGAACTTGTTCTCTGCAATCTATTGCGCCCAACGTGCGAACCATCACATGCAGCTCGGTGGTGGAGGGTCGATCATCAATATCGGAAGTGTCGTTGCGCTTCGACCGGCGCCGACGACCGCCGCATACGGCGCAGCAAAAGCTGGTCTCTTGAATTACACGAACACCGTCGCACAGGAGTGGGCTCCGAAAGTTCGCGCGAACATGGTGACGTCTGGGCTGGTGTACACCTCGCAAGCGCACATTCACTACGGCGATGCGGACAATGTCGCACGTATTGAATCGACGATCCCCATGGGTCGTATGGCGGTCCCAGACGACATCGCCAACGCATGTGCGTATCTGGCAAGTGATGCCGCGTCGTATGTGACCGGAGCCAACATCGTGTTGCACGGTGGCGGAGACCGCCCCGCATATCTCGGCGCCGACTGACCGAAGGTTCGTCTTCAGTCACTACAGTCGCGGCATGGCAATCGTCTCTCTCGGCAAGGCACTTACCAACATCGCAGCGGCAGGCCCGAATCGTCCTGCGGTGACGTCAGATGGTGTCACCACCACTCGTGCAGAACTCGAATCACTCGCCAATCGCATGGCGCGTGCATTCCAAGAGATGGGTGTGAAGCAAGGCGACTACGTCACTATCGGATTGCCGAACTCGGCGAAGTTCTACGCCGCAGCGTTTGCCGTGTGGAAACTTGGCGCCGTGCCACAGCCGGTATCGCCACGACTGCCGATTCGTGAACGACAAGCGATTGTTGAGCTTGCGAATTCGCCGATCGTGGTCGGCGCTGATGGCGAGGCTCACCCTGGCCGACCGTGTCTCGCTCTCGACTGGATGCCAGACGAGTCGTTGTCCGATGCGCCGCTCGAGGACAAGATTCCACCGGCATGGAAGGCGCCGACATCTGGGGGTAGCACCGGTCGCCCCAAGTTGATCGTTGCCAGTGACCCCGGTGTACTCGACGACGAGGGTGACCCCGGCCAAGGAGTGCAGCGCAACGGCGTGATGATGGTGCCCGGTCCGATGTATCACAACGCACCGTTTTCGTATTCGTCGCGCGGTCTTGCGAATGGAAACCACATCATCACGATGTCGCGATTTGATGCGGAAAAGACGATGCAAGGAATTCAAGAGCACAAGGCCGACTGGATGTTGCTTGTCCCCACGATGATGTTGCGCATGTGGCGCGTGGCCGATCGCGAGTCATACGACATGTCGTCATTGCGCGTCATCTGGCACATGGCTGCTCCGTGTCCGATGTGGCTGAAGGAAGTGTGGATCGAATGGCTAGGAGGTGAACGAATCTTTGAGTTGTACGCCGGCACTGAAGCACAAGCGGTGACAGTCATTCGCGGTGACGACTGGATGGCGCACAAAGGCTCGGTCGGACGTTGTGTCATCGGCGAGATGAAAGTGCTCGACGAGAAGGGCGAACAAGTCGAGCCTGGAACCGTGGGCGAGATCTACATGCGACCGCCTGCAGGTCGAGAGACGTACAAGTACATCGGAGCTGAACCGAAGAAGAGCAGTGACGGGTGGGAGTCACTCGGCGACATGGGATACATGGACGCCGATGGTTACGTGTACCTGTCGGATCGTCTTTCAGACATGATTCTCTCTGGTGGTGCAAACATCTATCCGGCAGAGATCGAGGCGGCGATGGAGGAGCATCCGTCAATCTCAAGTTCGGCTGCAATCGGACTTCCCGACGAGGACTTGGGGAGCAAGGTGCACGGCCTCATCTATCTTTCGCCTGGTCAGACGATTGACCTTGACGACCTGCGCATATTCCTTGCTGAACGCCTCGTTCGATACAAAATTCCTCGTACGTTCGAGATCATGAGCGAGTCACTGCGTGACGACGCCGGAAAGGTGCGTCGCAGTGCTCTTCGTGCAGAACGTGTGAATGCAGACGGTACGTCAAAGATCTGATTGAGGTGTGCTGGCCTAGGCGTGTTGGTTGCTGACCGACAACACTTCGCCGGTCATGTAACTCGAGTAGTCACTCGCTAAGAACACGATCACGTTCGAAATTTCCCACGGCTCGGCTGCGCGGCCGAATGCCTCGCGTGATGTGAGTTCAGCTAACAGTTCGTCAGTCGTCACCTTGCTGAGAAATGCGTGCATCGCAAGCGACGGTGCCACCGCGTTCACGCGTATTCCGCGCTCAGCTGCCTCCATCGCGGTCGCGCGGGTGAGGGCCATGACTCCGGCTTTTGCAGCGGCGTAATGGGCCTGCTCCTTCTGGGCGCGCCATCCGAGCACCGATGCGTTGTTGACAATGACACCTCGCCCGCGTGGATACATGTGGTTCAGTGCTGCTCGCGTCATACGGAACGTGCCGGTGAGTGTCACTTCGAGCACAATGTTCCACTGGTCGTCGGTCATGGTGTGGATTTCGGCGCTACCACCGAGACCTGCGTTGTTCACGAGCACGTCGATGCCACCCAGTTCCTTGGCGGAATCGCGCACCAGTCGCTGCACGTCGTCTTCGTTTGTGACATCGCAGGGAATTCCGATGACTCCGAGTTCCTCGGCGGTCTCTGCCAGCCGACGTTCGTGTTTGTCTGAGATGACGACCCGCGCACCTTCTTCTTTGCATCGGCGCGCAGTGGCGGCACCGATTCCGGTGCCCGCGGCAGCACTGATGAGGACGCCCTTGTCTTTCAAGAGACCGTGCCCTAGCACGTAGTTGGGTACAGATGTCATTGGGTCCTCCCGATTGTGACGTTCAGTCGATGTCGATGTTGCGAATCAAAAAGCCCTAGAGCGTGGGTTCTTTGGGCAAGCCGAGGACACGTTCGCCCAAGATATTTCGCTGTACTTGATTGGATCCGCCGTAGATGGTGTCGCTGCGCGTGTAGAGGAATAACTTCTGCTCCAGGGTCATTTCTTCGTCGTCAAACACCATTGCTTCGGTTCCGATGATGTCGACGGCAAGCTCACCAAGACTGCGGTGCCACGACGACCAGAACAACTTTGAGATACTTGCTTCAGGTCCGGGCACGCCGCCCGACATCGAGCGCAATGCGTTCCACTTCATCAACTGAAGTCCGGTCCACGAATCAGCAAGTCGCTGGCGCATGACGGGGTGTTTAGCCGCACCGTTGTGTCTCGCTATGTCAGTGATAGTCATCAATTCGCGCTCGAAACCGACTTGTTGCGCCAACGTACTGATGCCACGTTCGAGCGCGAGCAGCCCCATGGCGACGCCCCAGCCGTTTCCAGGTTCGCCAACGATGAGGTCCTTCGACGTGCGAGCATCGGTGAAGAACGTTTCGTTGAACTCTCCACCACCGGTGATCTGGATGATGGGCCGCACTTCGACGCCGGGCTGGTTCATCGGAACCAACAAGAACGTGAGACCTTTGTGCCGCTGCGATCCCTCTTCGGTGCGTGCAACGACGAAACACCAGTGGCTCACATGCGCGAGAGAAGTCCACACTTTTTGACCATTGATGACCCACTCGTCACCATCGAGACGAGCTTTGGTCTGCACGTTTGCCAAGTCGCTGCCGGCATTCGGCTCGCTGTATCCCTGACACCAACGTTCATCACCGGAGAGAATCCCTGGCAAGAATCGCTTGCACTGCTCTGGTGTGCCGTATTCGATGAGCGTTGGGCCGAGCAAGTTTTCACCCATGTGATTCGTGCGCGCTGGCGCCTGCGCACGCGTGTATTCCTCGGCCCAGATGATCTGCTTGCTGACGCTTGCGCCGCGTCCGCCGAATTCCTCGGGCCAACCGAGACCAATCCAGCCTGCGGCACCGAGAACCTTCTCCCATGCGACGCGAATGTCAAAACCGACCTCTTCGTCACCAGGTCCACCGCGACCTTTGAGTTCTGCGAACTCACCGACGACGTTGTCAGCTAGCCAAGCCTTGGCAACCTGACGAAACTCTTCGTCATCATCGGGGATGATCACCACGTCGGACATGTCAGGCGTTCGGCTTGGTACCCGCAGCGGCAGCTGCTCGCTGCGCCTCGATGGTGGCCATGAACGGCAGTTCTTCGACGCCGACGGTGCTCTCTAAGTGTTCGGCGATCTCTTCTGGGCTCCATCGGCCGTTCGTGTACATGGAACGAACTTCCTTCGGCTGGGCCCACACTGCGATCTTGTTCCCGACGACGGTGTACACCTGACCGGTGACGTTCTTTGACTGGTCTGACAACAGATATACGGCCATAGGGGACACATCTTCGGGATCACCGATTTCTTTCAGTGACGATGGCACGTTCGCCGACATTCGTGTGCGCGCGACCGGCGCGATGACGTTGCTGCGGACGCCGTAGCGGGCAAGTGAGAGGGCTGCGGCGTAGTTGAACGACACGATGCCACCTTTTGCCGCTGCGTAGTTCGGCTGTGAGACAGATCCGAGTGCCCACACGCCTGAGGTGAACGCGACGAGGCTGCCGCCACCTTCTTGCTTACGCATGATTGCGGAGGCTTGTCGGTACATGGTGAACGTGCCGCGAAGGTGAACGCGGATGACGTCATCCCATTCGGACTCTTCCATGTTGAAGAGCATGCGCTCACGCAAGATTCCTGCGACACACACGACACCGTCGATGCGTCCATTGAATGAGAGGGCCGCCTTCATGACCGCCTCGGCGTTGTCCATTGTCGAGATGTCACCGGCCACAGCCACGGCATTTCCGCCGGCCGCCTTGATCTCGGCCACTACTTCTTCCGCAGGCTCGCTACTCGGGGCGGACCCGTCCATCGAGACGCCGTAGTCAGCCACGACCACCGTGGCACCCGCCGTGGCACAGTCAAGGGCCACGGCGCGCCCGATGCCTCGCCCAGCTCCAGTGACTGCCACAACCTTGCCATCCAACATTCCAGCCACGACATTCTCCAAAGGTCAGTTGATACTTGCTCCGCCCCCACAAAACCCCAGCAAACCTGTGAGCAAAGGGGTTTCTGATAAGGCGTCAGAATTGAAAGTACCATACGATGCTATTGCAATCCCGAGCCGGTTGCTCGGGTGACATGGTCACATGTGGCACATCGTCTGGCGATGCGTCACTCTGAGCTCAAGGGAGATGGTATGTACTTGGCAGAAACTCCGGATCAGCAGGCACTACGCAAGGAACTTCGCGAGTACTTCGCAGCGCTTCTCACACCCGAAGTGCGTGCGGCTGTCGGCGAAGGTGGTGGCAACCCCGAACCATTCCGCAAGGTCATTGCGAAGATGGGGAAGGACGGCTTGCTTGGTCTTGGTTGGCCGAAGGAATACGGCGGTCAGGGTCGTCCCGCAACAGATCAGTTCATTCTGTTCGACGAAGTTCAGCGCGCACATGCGCCGTTTCCATTCGTAACTGTCAACACCGTCGGACCAGCGATTATGGCGTACGGCAGTGAAGAGCACAAGGCGAAGTACTTGTCAGGAATCCTGAAAGGCGAGGTCAACTTCGCCATCGGATACACCGAACCAGAAGCCGGAACCGATCTCGCCAGTCTGCGCACCACGGCAGTCCTTGATGGTGACGAGTGGGTCATCAACGGAAACAAGGTGTACACCTCGGGCGCGAACCAGGCCAACTACGTATGGCTCGCATGCCGCACCGATCCTGATGCTCCGAAGCACAAAGGCATCAGCATCATCATCGTGCCGACCAACTCTCCAGGTTTTTCGTGGACACCGATTGTCACCGTGGGTGACGGTGTCACGACCGCCACGTATTACAACGACGTGCGCGTGCCAAAGGGCAATGTCGTCGGCGAAATCAACGGTGGCTGGAAGCTCATCACTGCTCAGTTGAACCACGAACGTGTGGGTCTCGCTGCACTGTCAGGGCTTACCGAGCGTTTGCTCGATGACGTGACTGACTGGGCGAAGGTGACTCCGTCTGGCGGGCCGAACAACGAGTTGATGATCGACCTGCCGTGGGTTCAAGCAGACCTCGCACGGTGTCACGCCCTTCTCGATGCAACACGACTCATGACGTGGAAGCTCGTTAAGGCGGTGAGCGACAACACTCTCGGACCGGCAGAAGCTGCGACCGTGAAGGTGTTCGGCACCGAGAAGGCCGTCGAGTCATACCGCATCATGCA
>SXWG01000088.1 GCA_005789925.1 Actinomycetota bacterium
CGCCTCGTGACGGCCATCCATAATGAAGGCTCAATCGACAATTACCGCACCATGGGTCGTCGTCTCGGCCGTCTTCTCTATGAAGGACGCTGGTTCGACCCGCACTCTCTGATGTTGCGTGAACCCCTCATGCGTTGGATCGGCACCGCCATCACAGGCGAAGTGACCATCGCCCTGCGGCGCGGAGACGACTACACGATTGTCGACACCAAGGGTCCACACCTCACATACGCACCAGAGCGACTCAGCATGGAGCGGGTCGACGATGCGGCGTTCGGGCCCATGGACCGCATCGGTCAGTTGACGATGCGCAATCTCGACATCGACGACAGTCGAGCCAAACTCGACGTCTATCGCGCGGCGGGCACGCTCGGCAAGGGCTCCATCTTGTCCATCGAAGACAAAAGCTGACACATCTTCGCCACGAGCGCGGCTCTCGAAGTTAGCGACGACACGACAATGCATTCATGGGTGGTGTGCGCACCTTCCCCGACTGCACCCATGCCATCGATAGTGTGGACTCCGGCTTGCGCCGTGAAGTTTCCGTCTGAACCACCGCCCACGGCGACACCATCGATGTTCATACCCAATTCGCGACCAACAGATGTCAATAACGAGAACAGTTGACGTGAAGAAGATTCGTGCATCGGAGGCCTGTTGATGCCGCCGCGGATGGTGATGGTCGCACCTCTCACGTTCGTGACAAGCGACGCCATTGCTGCTTCGACCCGTTCTTTCTCGCCAGGTTCGACGACACGCACATCAACGGTGCAGATGGCTTCATCGGGAACGACGTTGTCTGCCGTGCCAGCCTTGGCCATCGTCGGCGTCACCGTGGTTCCCTTGGTGACATCTGCGATAGCAGCGATGTTCGGCAGGATTTCTGCGAGCGCCATGAGCGCATTGACACCTTTTTCCGGCTCGAGTCCGGCATGAGCTGCCTTGCCAGAGACCACCACTTCGAACGTCCCTGTTCCCTTACGTGCGACCTTTGCGGCGCCACCGTCGGCACTCGGTTCCAGGACTATGACCGAACCAGCGGCTTTCGCACGTTCCACGATGAGATCACGTGACGCATGGGATCCGACTTCCTCGTCGGCGGTGATGAGTATCTCGATGTGCGAGCGATCCGCAAGCTTTGACACGGCGTGGAGTGCCTGCACGATGCCGGCCTTCATGTCAAAGATGCCAGGTCCAGATGCCGTGTCTCCGTCGACGGTGAACGGACGTGCCGCTGTCGATCCCGCCGGGTGCACAGTGTCGTGGTGGCCGACGATGAGTACGTGAGGATCTCCGCCACCACTCCAATGCACATGCGGACCCGCAGCAGATTCGATGATGCGCGGTGCAGACCCAAGCAGGCGCGTCATGAGTGTCGACAACACGTCAGCCGAGTGGGCAAGGCGCGCGACATCACGTGATGGTGATTCACACATCACGAGTTGTTCAATGTCGCCGAGCATGTCAGCCGACGAGAAGTCGGCTGCCGTGATGTGGTCGGTCATGGATGACCTGAAGCGACCGCGGCACGGGCGAGAAGAGCGTTGAGCTCGTCCACGCCTCGCGACACATCGCTCGATGCTTTGCGCACATGTTCCGCAAGGTCGTGAGCTCCGACATGTTCGAGCATGTCGGGTAGTCGATGGCGAACCCTGGACACGGTCCAGTCAAGCGGGTCACCTTCTGCGACATTGTCAAAACGCACGACGATGTTTCTTCCCTCTGCGGCTCGGATGTAGTGATAGTGCGGCTCATTGTCGAAACAGTCGAATCGCAAGTACTCGACTCGATCATCGCTGCCAAGAACGTGCAAGCTGGCCCCGCCATCAAGGACGTCGTAATCGTGGTCGATGCCATCTGACCGTCCCTGGACTACCTCGTTCTGGATGATCGCCTCACGGGTGAGGTTTCGGGCCTCGACCACGAACGTCACGGGACCCGCGCCGACCTCGACAGAATTTGACCAGTCAATGGCGATCGGCATGACCGTGTATTCGCGGCCGAGCATGTACGCCTCGACGCCACTCGGCTGGCGGTCGTCACTGGCGCTTGTTCCGGTATTTGGCATGCCTCGAGAATACTCGCAGGTGTTGCCCGCCGGACGTGGCACTACTACGGTTACGACCGGAAAGAACGGGTCGTTCAGGTCGAATCCAGATGATTCGGGGCGACGCGCAAGGGGGAATCATGAGCGACGAACGTCTCATCGTCATCTCGGCAGATGGACATGCGGGTGGCGACATCCACGACTACCGGCCGTATCTCGCCAGTAAGTGGCACGACGACTTTGACGCGTGGGCGAAAGACTTCGTCAATCCGCATGAAGACTTGATCGGCGACCTCGGCAAACGCAACTGGGATTCAGATCGCCGTATGCGCGACCTGGAAGCGGATGGCCAGGCAGCGGAAGTCATCTTTCCGAACACTGTTCCGCCGTTTTATCCGAACTCGACACTCACCGCTCAGCCCCCAACGATGACGCGAGCCGACCAAGAGCGTCGTTGGGCGGGACTGCAATCTCACAACCGCTGGCTGAAAGATTTTTGTGACGCGTACCCCGGACGTCGCGTCGGCATCGCACAGATCAACTTGCACAACATCGAAGAATCGGTAAAAGAAATTCGTTGGGCGAAAGAGAACGGCCTCACTGGCGGCATCGTGCTTCCGGGAACACCTCCGGGTGGCGATTTACCGCAACTTCACGAGCAGTATTACGAGCCACTTTGGCAAGTGTGTGAGGAATTGTCGATGCCCGTGAATCATCACACTGGTTCGGCTGCTCCCCCGATGGGCCCAGAGCCGGTCGATGCAATCATGTTCTTGCTCGAGGTGTCGTGGTACGCCCACCGTGCCTTCTACCAACTGATTCTCGCCGGCGCCTTCGAGCGTCATCCGAACTTGCAGCTCGTGTTCACCGAGCAAGGCACCGGTTGGGTTCCTCAAGAATTGATGCGACTTGACTACATGTTTGATCGCATGAGCCAGCCGAACGGTTCACAAGAAGCAGTGTGGGGCCAGATGGTGATGGGAGACCTGACGTTGAAGCCGAGTGAGTACTTCCAACGTCAATGCCATATCGGTGCCAGCTTCATTCGTCCGATGGAAGTTGGCATGCGACACATGGTCGGTGTCGAGCGCATCATGTGGGGCAGCGACTATCCGCACAAAGAAGCAAGTACTCCGTACTCCCGTGAGGCCATTTCGCTGAGCTTCGCCGGGGTGCCGCTTGAAGAAACAAGGATGATGTTGTCTGGAAACGCCGCTCGTCTCTACGGATTCGACCTTGAATTCCTTCAACCGATCGCTGACCGCATCGGGCCGCGTGCTGCAGATGTTTTCGCCGGACTACCGCCACGAGTAGCCCCGAAAGAAGCGGACAAGTGCCCAGCATTCATCGGTTACGAGTTCGCTGCCTGACGGCCGATGAACGACACTGAAGCACACAGCTAAACGACCTACAACGACATCAACCAGTCCTAAGAGTTAAGGAACACACCATGGCAAAGACAACACTCACCACTGCAGACTTTGCAGACAACGATCCATATCTCATTATTGCTGCTGACAGTCATGCCGGTCTGCCGACTGCTCAATACAGGCCGTACCTCGAACAGAAGTACATCCCCCAATTCGAGGATTTCCTGAAAGAACAGCATGAACTCATCGAAGCGTCGACGCGACTAGGCGTGCGTGACGAGAAATTCGCCAAGAATTGGTACGAAGAGCATGACGATGAGTTGGCTGGCGGCTGGGACGCGATCCGTCGCGACCAGACACTCGATGCAGATGGCGTTGCCGGCGAAGTGGTGTATCCCGACGCCGACGCAGTTGAATCACGTACTGCTGTTCCGTTTGGCGCGGGTCTCGGTTTGTCTGGCGACCTTGATCCGGAACTCGGACTTGCTGGCGCGAAAGCACACAACCGTTGGCTCGCCGATTTGTGCTCCGTCAGTCCTGAGCGTCGTTGCGGTGCGGCGCTCGTTCCGATCACAGGAAAAGTGGAAGATGCACTCGCAGAAATCACTTGGGCAAAGGAACACGGTCTCGGCGCCATCATGATTCCGGCGCGTTGGTGCAACCAGACGCCGTATCACGATCGTCGATATGACCCGATTTGGGCAATGTGTCAGGAGTACGACATGCCGATTGTGACGCACTCCGGCTCTGCTCCGCGTGAAGAATACGGTGATCATCTCGGTATCTACGTGAGCGAGGTGACGTGGTGGCCGGCACGTCCGATGTGGTTCATGTTGTGGTCAGGGGTGTTCGAGCGATACCCACGTCTCAAGTTCTGCGCGACCGAAGGTGGTTGCTGGTGGTTGCCGCAGTTGCTGTGGTTCTGGGACCGTCTCTGGATGGGTCAGAAGGGTTCAGAGAAACTCGGCTCTGGCGCGTTCAAGGGAAAGGTCGAGATGTTGCCGAGCGAATACATCGACCGCAACTGCTTCACCGGCCTTGCGAACGTGAAGCGTCGCGAGCTTGGTCAGCGCTACGAGATCGGCATCCAGAACATGTTGTGGGGCACCGACTTCCCACACCCCGAAGGAACCTGGCCACGCACGAACGAATGGTTGAAAAAGACATTCTTTGACATTCCGATCGACGAGACCCGCGTGATGCTCGGTTTGTCGGCTGGCGATGCATTCGGTTTCGACATGGTCGAGTTGCGCAAGATCTCGGAGAAGGTCGGCCCGACACCCGAAGAACTTGGTCAGCTGGGCGAAGGCAAGACTGCGCAAGACCTGATCGACAAGTGGGAGCCCGTGCGCAATGTCGGCCGTCACTGGCTGACTGGCCACGACTTCTCTGTCATCGGAAATCTCTAGTTCGCGAGCTCACTCCGTCGGCACCAATGGCTCACTCGCCACCACGGTGGTCACACGTGACGACAGATGGTGCCCGGAGTGGGAATCGAACCCACAAGGTGTTGCCACCCGGGGGGTTTAAGCCCCCTGCGTCTGCCAGTTCCGCCATCCGGGCCAAGAACAATTGTCAGGCTACGCGCGAGATGCTCGTGTCAGCGTTGTGATGCTCGTCGATAGTTCGTGTGGTGAGTTGCACGGTGAAGTGCAACATCGAGCGCCACAACATGGTGCGCACTCGGTCGGCTTCTGGTGGTGCGAGGTTGTTCAACACCACCACCCCTTCGATCATGTCGCTAACAGCGGCGGTGAACGGTCGATCGGCAAGGCGCACGGCAACCACTCCGCCGACACCGCCCGGTGCACGGCGCACCGTACGGTCGACCCCGATGACCCGTGGCGGGCAGCGAAACCCCGGCACCACGAGACCTGCAGCGTGCACGGCGTCGGAGAGGACGCGTGCCGCAGAGGCAAAGTGAGTGGTGGTCGGCGTTGTCATGACTGGTCATCTTCTCAAGAGGGTGTGACACCGTCGGTCTAGCGTGCGCATGTGAGCTCAGTTGACGGCGCCGCCTCCAGCGAACTGAACCCCATCCAGCGCGACGTGTTCGATGCACTGCGCGTTCCAGATGGCTGGGCACCACTGCCCGACGATCTCGTCATCCAACTTGAAACTGAACTCGTCAACGGCCTCGCTGCCCTCGACACAGTGTTCACACGCGACGAACCATTGCGTGTCACCAAGCGTGCGATGTCCACTATCCACGGATGCGAGACTCACCATGTCGAAGAGAAGAAGTCTGCGTTTGCATGGAGTCTTCCGACCGTGCGTGGAACAGTCGCACACAAAGCAGTCGAATTGCTCATCAATTGGCGCGGCGAGCCCGTTCCTGCTCTGCTCGCCGATTCGGCGATTGAGAGCCTCATCAATAATCCTCGCGAGAGCGCAGGCATGTACCTCGCACAGTTGCCCGATCGCGATGTGGCCGAACTACGTGGCATGGTCGTCGACACCGTCACCACATACCTCGAGAGCTTCCCACCACTCAAACCACAATGGCGACCGGTCGTCGAACACTCTGCGCGTTACACCTTGTTCGATGAATCGATCATCTTTTCGTCGCGCGCCGACTTGGTCATTGGTACAGCCGGACGCAAGGTCCTCATCGACCTGAAGACCGGTCAGCTCACGTCGACCCATCGCGACGACTTGCGTTTCTATGCACTCGTCGAAACTTTGCGCTCACGACAGGCTCCCCGTTCGCTCGCCAGTTTCTCGCTCGACGCTGCACGCATCGATGTCGAAGAAGTCAGCGAAGGGCTCTTGAGAGCCGCTCTTCGTCGCACAATCGACGGAGTGAGCATCATGGCCGATCTCGTCACTGGGCGGCGCGAGCCCAGTCGTCGGGCGGGTCCTCAATGTCGCTGGTGTCCAGTCAATGAGTCATGCGACGAGGGGCAGCGATTCCTCACCCGCGCCACAGGCGACGACAACTAGATGACATCAATGTCCTTCACCCGTGGCGACATGAATGCCACGGGCACACCGAGGGCGGTCTCTGAACGCACGGAAGAGATGAGTCGACCCGGCTGCACTGCGGGCTTCGGTGCAGACATCACATCTGGGCCCATCGAACGAGCGAAGTCGTTGAGATCGTCGACGACGACAACGAAGCCCCACAGTCGAGACGCTGCATGGGTGACGTGCGGACCACTCACGACCTCGATGATCGTGTTGTCGAGCACATGAAACCCCTGTGACACCCCGTGTCCTGCATCGCGAACCCGACGTAACGGCGCACCGAGAACGCCCTCGATGGCACCGCTCGTTCGAGCCAGGTCATCGGTGTTCACAACGACATGGTCAATGGCCACAAATCGTGGGTCTCCCCATGATGCGGACATGGCCACACGTCGCGTCGGAATACCGTCGACGTCGTTTCGTACGGTGAGGTGCTCGACCAAAAGGTCATCGTCGAAAGAAAATCCCCAGTCGCACACACCGTCACATGACGCGGTGACGTTTAGGTTGACACCAGCGATGGCGACATCGCCATCTGGCGGCACAGCAAAGAGGTTCCGCCACCGATGAGATGAACCGCCGACTGTCAGGGCAGCCAGGCGGACCAAGGCACTCGGGCGGGTCAGCCCCGACCCATGTTCGGGCGCTTGCCGTGGTTGGCCTTTGAGCGGCGCATACGCGCCTTGCGCTTCTTGGTCTTCTTCGACATAAGGATGTGAGGCTATCGCCGAAAGGTCGACTTTCGGCAAGCCGCGCTGGTCAGAGTTGACGCCAGCGGTTTCGCGCCTCGGTCGGACTAGTGGTGCAGGTGTACGCCCGTCCGTTGTAGGTGCCGCGTGCCCCCGCTGGCGAACAGAACGCTCCGGGGCGTGAGACAGTTGCGCCGGATTCTCTCGATGGAGCCTCCGTTGTCACGGTCGAGGGAATGGACGTCGTTGCTCGTGGTGCGACTGTTGTGGCTGGGCGGCGGTTTCGCACCGGCACGGTTGTCGTGGGCGACACTGTGGCGACACCGTTCACTTTGGCGATTGGAGCGATTGTCGTGCCTGCACATTCATTCGACAGGATCTTGCGCACACGACCTGCTTCGCTCTGATCCATTGACAAGCCCCACCGTGCTTTCACCGCGACCCAGTTACCCAGGTACTCGCAGATGTATGAGCGGTTCGGCGGCAACCAGTTCGATGGATCTCGATCGCTTTTGCTTCGATTCACTGAGTCGGTCACCGCAATCAACGTGCGTCGGTCGCTCATGTCGTTTGCGAACCGCTGTCTCGTGGCGGAGGACCACACGTTTGCCCCGCTGTCCCAGGCCTCTTTGAGCGCGACCACGTGGTCGATGTCGATGTCTGAGGGATCCGTGTGTGTCACACCGTCATAGGGCGAATACCAATCACCGGTAATGACTTTGCATCGGTAGCGGTCCACCTGCGCCGTGCTTGCGCTATCGCGAATGAGCACTTCTTCACGTGTGTCACAACCGTCTGAGTCATCGTCAACCCAGTGTTTGAACAACTCTCGCTGATAACCGACTTTGACTTCGGACCTCACCGGAATTGAAGTGAACAGGTCATAAGCAGATGTCGCTGACGCACGTGGTACTTGTGTCGAACGAGTGGCGTTCGACTGCGTGGCGACGACCGATACTGCGATGCCGATGGCACCGAGCACCAGAGCGGCGTTATGACGAGACGACTTTGGGCGCGTTGTCATAACCGGTGTTGCCGCTCCACCCCGGTCCCTTGCGCAGCGTGACTGCGTCGATGTCGAGGGGCTTGTTGCACGCATCACAGACAAGCATAGGAATGAACGCGGCTCCACATTCCTCGTGGATGGTGGTCAACGAAGGTTGACCACCCATGAGCCACCTGTCCCCCCACGCCTTGATCGCTGCGAGCGTTGCGTACAAGTCTCGGCCCATGTCGGTGAGCTGGTATTCGTAGCGCTTCGGGCGATTACTGTAGAGAACTTTTTCGAGCACTCCGTTTTCGACCAACCAGCTCAGACGATCGGACAAGATGTTGCGCGCAATTCCAAGATCGGACTGCAGCGCCTCGTACCTGGTGTGGCCCACCATGACGCCACCGATGATGAGCGGGGTCCACCACTCACCGATGACGTCGAGGGCACGGGCGGTGCCGTTGTTCAAATGAGAGACACTCGTTCGCTTCATCGCTTTCGACGATAGACCGAGGGTGTGTCGTATTTGGGTATTGGCGACAATCCTATTTGAAGAAATAGGGGCTATTTTGTGCGCGCTTTCGACACGAAAACAGGCGTCAGGCGACGGCATCGGTTGCCGGCATGAGATCTGTGTCCATGTCGTCGATGTCGATGAAGATGCACTCCCCTGGACAGACCTCGGCGGCTTCAAGCACCGACACCACATGTCGAGGAATGACAGTGGCGAGGCTTCCTGATCCCCCTGGGTCGTTCAGAATTTCGCCACGCTCGGCGACATAGGCGATGCCGTCTTCGAGTTGAACGAAGACATCGGGACAGTGGTCGACGCACAGGCCGTCACCGGTGCACAAGTCTTGGTCGATCCACACGCGCACGACGATGACCGTATCGGTGTGACCCCAGGTCCTGCCAAGTCCGAGCCCGTACGAATCAGTTAGGAAGCGCGTCAGCCCGCGAGCGACGCCAGGAGGCACACCATCAACGCCGTATTGCGCCAGACATCACGCCATGACGGCGGTACGCGCCGAGTCGAGCCGAAACATCCACACGGAATGTCGTCCCCGCGTCGAATTCGCACGACGAGATGTGCCGTGAACACCGCCAAGACTGCGAAGGCAGGCCAGATGACTGCCCTCGTCGGTCGCAATGCGATCAGTGCCACACCGAGCACCACCTCGACCACGGGCATGAGAACCGCAATGCTCAACGGAACTCTCTGCGCCTGCGCGTCCGACTGCCACGACGACCATGACGTCAGTTTTTGGACACCGGCGAACACGAACACAACTCCCACCACAGCGGAAAGTAACCACACCATCATCGACCCTTCACGGTGTCCATGGCACGACGTGGTGTCAGCCGTCAGTCGGCAACTCGGCACCGATGACTTTTCCGCGAAAGAACACCATTGCCGAATCAGTTGAGTCGCCGAGATCGAGATGGCGCACCTCACCCACCACCAGATAATGGTCACCGATTTCAGAGACTGAATGGACCGAGCAATCAATCCAAGCGGTCACGCCGCCCAAAATCGGCGACCCGCTCGGTGCCGGATTCCATTCGACTCCGTCGAATCGGTTCTCAGATTCCTTGGCGAACCGCCAGCACAACTCACTCTGGTCAGCAGCAAGAACGTTGACACAAAATGATCCTTGCGGCTCAATGAGGGACCATGTGCGTGACGAGAGTCCGACAAAAAAACCGACGAGCGGCGGCGACAGTGACACAGATGCGAAGGAACCAATCGTGATGCCCTGCGGCTCGGCGGCAGCATCGAGCCCCGATACGACGACGACGGACGTCGGGGCATGACCGAGGATGTTGCGAAAGTGTTTGCTGTCGATGTCGGCCACGCCGCCAGAGTAGTTGCTGACCTCACCGGCGACGAGAGTCGCACCTACGTGGGCGTTCAGCGTTCGACGGCGATGGTCATTCCTTCGCGCGCGAGCACCACCCGCGGATCGTCATCGCCCGCTGTCCATGATGACAAGTTGGAGTCCAAGGCATCATCCGTGCGACTCGGATCGTGATGGAACATGACGAGCGTGCCCACGTTGAGTGTGCGAGCGATGTGCAGCGCATAGTCGCCGGTGCAATGTCCCCAATCGGAACGATGACGAAACTCCTCCACCGTGTATTGCGAGTCATGAATGAGAAGATCGACTCCTTCGACGAGATTTACCACCGCGTCAGCGATGTCAAAGGATCCGTCAATGGGCTGTTGATGGTCCGGGAGATACGCGACGGAACGTCCCCCGTGCTCGATGCGGTACCCGAGTGTCGGCCCGATGTGGGGTATGAAGCGCGATGTCACCGAAAATTGACCAACTTTGAATTCACAATCACCGATGGTGTGGACATCGAGTATTCCGGGAAGATCGGAGACATCGACGGGAAACATCGGGGGTTTGATCATGTCGAGAAGTGCGACGCGCGCTGGACGTCCATCGTCCTGCGTCGGTGCGTAGATGTCCATGCGCGTCCCGGCGTCGAGTACCGGTGGGAAGAACGGCAGACCTTGCACATGGTCCCAATGCAAGTGTGTCAACAGGGCGGCACCGACGAACGGCCGTCCCTCTGTACGCAGTTGATGTCCGAGATAACGCACACCGGTGCCGAGATCGAGAATCAACGGGGACTCGTCACCGACACGCAGAGAAACACATGACGTGTTGCCGCCATAGCGATGAGTGTCTGGACCATGGCACGGTGTCGAACCGCGGACGCCATGGAACGTCACAGAGAATGCGTCGTTGCCCCCGATGAGTCGACACGCTAGAGGTGCCTCACGGTGCCTGCCTAAAGGAGCCCTGCGTGACCTGTGTCGCAGACACCCCGACTACGGTGCGATGCGTGACTGACAGCAGACGAATCACGACGGGACACGTCACCGCCAATAGCATCGACTTCGCCTTCCTCGAATGTGGTGCGGGCCCTCTCGCGCTCTGTCTGCATGGATTTCCGGACAGCGCCCACATTTGGCGCCACCTTCTGCCGGCTCTCGCAGACGCCGGCTTCCGAGCGGTTGCGCCTTTCACCCGTGGTTATGCACCCACGTCCACCGCAGCCGACGGGTACTACGCCACCGGAACACTTGCTGCCGATGCGAACGCACTTCACGATGCCCTCGGCGGCGCGTCAGATGCCGTCATCATCGGACATGACTGGGGCGCACCCTCTGCATACGGTGCCGCAGGTCGACATCCGGACCGCTGGAGTCGAGTCGTCGGCATGGCAGTACCACCAGGGCCTGCGTTCAGTCTCGCGTTCATGACGAATCAGGCTCAACTGAAGCGCAGCTGGTACATGTTCTTTTTTCAACATGCACTCGCCGATGTGGTCGTGCCCGCCAATGATCTTGCGTTCATCGACATGTTGTGGGCCGACTGGTCGCCGGGTTTCAGCGCGGCAGACGACATCGAGAACGTGAAGAGATGTCTGCGCGACCCCGAGAATCTGACAGCTGCGCTCGGGTACTACCGCGCCACACTCGGAGATGCGAAGAAGGACCCCGCCGTCGACGACGAGCAGCGAATGTGTTTCGAGGCGCCGCCACAACCGACGTTGTACTTGCACGGCGTGAACGATGGTTGTTGCGGAAAAGAAGTCGCTGAATCTGCACAAGCAATGTGTCCGAGCGTGAATGTCACCTTTGTCGACGGCGCCGGGCACTTCTTGCAAGTCGAGCAACCTGCAATCGTGAACCAACTCGTCGTAGATTGGGTCACGGCAAAGTGACAGTTCCGTTCACACGTACGACAAGACCTTCATCCAGCAATTGACCAAGAAGTCGTTTTGCCCGGTCGACGTCATCGATCATGTTCATCGCCGCAAACACTTCCTCGTCGCGAAGCGGCTGTTGAGCGACGGCGCGCAATGCCCGACCGCGGGCCTGGCGATCTGAACCTTCGAACTTTGGTTGCGGCCGACTCGTGCCCTGAGTCGCCACCGCCGGGTCGGGCCGATTGATGTCGCCACCCCACGCACATAACCGCGACAACGGACAACGGTCACACGCAGGCGCACGAGCGGTGCACAACGTCGCCCCGAAGTCCATCATGATTTGGTTCCACTCCCACGAGCGGCCTTCGGGCACCACGTCGTCGGCAAGCCCCTGCGTCACTGCGAGTTTCATCGGTTCTCCGACGAGGCGTGACAGCACTCGGGCCGCGTTCGTGTCGACCACCGCGACATTCCTGCCGAATGCGAACGCAAGAATTGCGCGCGCCGTGTACGGCCCGATTCCCGGAAGCGCGAGCAGCGCATCGATGTCGTCTGGCACACGACCTCCGTGTTCACGCTGAACGACGACGGCTGCGTCTCGCAGATTTCGACATCGACGTGGATATCCGAGGCCTTCCCACAACATGAGCGCATCTCCGAGTGGTGCCTCAGCCAAGTCCCCAGGTCGTGGAAAACGGTCGATGAATGCATCGAACTTTGGCAACACGCGTGCCACCGACGTCTGTTGCAACATCACCTCACTGACGAGGATGACCCACGGGTCCTGTGTTCGACGCCATGGCAGGTCGCGGAGACGCGATTCGCCCCACGCGAGCAGCGCGCCGGTCACCCGGTCACGGGAGCGTTGGGTCAGTTCTCCCACACGTCGACGCCGTCGTACGGGCGACGGCGGGTCGGCGCAAACTCGCGCTTCCACACCATCACGCGGCGACGGAAATAACACACTTCCTTGCCCTCTTGATTGAAGGCCTTGGTCTCAACCGTCACGACACCGCGGTCATTCTTCGACTTGCTTTCTTGGACGTCGAGCACGCGAGTCTCGGCGTGGATGGTGTCCCCATGAAACGTCGGGAACTTGTGCTGCAGCGTCTCGACTTCAAGATTTGCGATGGCAGCCCCGCTCACGTCGGGAACGCTCATGCCGAGCACCAGCGAGTAGACGAGATTTCCCACGACAACATTGCGACCCTGCACACTCTCCTTCGCGAACCAATCATTCGTGTGCAGTGGGTGGTGGTTCATCGTGATCATGCAGAACAGATGGTCGTCGTACTCGGTGATCGTCTTGCCGGGCCAATGCTTGTACACATCCCCGACCACGAAATCTTCCAGACATCTGCCGAATGGGCGCTCATGTGTCGTCATGGTTCGAACGCTACTTCGGTAGCGACTGTGGTCCGGTGTCGTCGTCGAAGTACTCGAGGTCTTCGCGTGTCAGCGTGGGCATGGTGAATTGACCGGTGCGATCACGTGGGGCGAACCGCTCCACCCAATCTGCCGCCGTGACGTTGCGGGCCGCTTCGGCTTCGGCGACTTCGGGAAGTGGACGCAATCGGTGTCGCCGGTCGATAGCGAATGGACCGACGCGGAGCGACAGGTAGCACAGCCAGCCGATGAGTATCGGAAGCCAATACTGCGCGATGCGATATGACAAGACGCCAAGTGTCGCGTTCGCGCGCGTGAGGCCAAAGCCGACGAGTGTAGGGATGTAGATGCCTTCGACGATGCCGAGTCCACCAGGAGTCACCGGCACCACGGAGAGCACATTCGCAAGACCGAACGCGACGACGAGACCATCGAGACTGATCGACGCACCGAACGCTTGAAGAAAGACCCACAGCGAGGCCATGTCGAGCAACCAATTGAGAGTCGCCCACACGACGACGCGTGCCAAAAGTCGTCGTTCAGCAATCAGACCTTCGATACGCACTCCGAGATGCTCGAGCACCTCGGCGGCGTGTTGTTCGTTGAGCCTCAATCGACGAGCGATGACACGCACGAGACGCTCCGCTCTTCCTTGACCTTCGACCAATCCGAAGACGATGAAACCAGCTGCCGCCATCAAGATGACACCGGCGATGGCTGCTGTTCCATACACAGGGTTCACTCCGCGCACGGGAATCGACACGATGAGTCCGAACCACAAGATGAAATTCAGCACCACCGCAGAACCAATGCCAGCGGTCGCCAGCGCAAATCCGGCATCTGGTCCGGGCACCTTGCTCATGGTCAACAATCGATAACCGAGAGCGGAACTAGCCGCACTGCCAGCGGGCATGATGTTGCCGAGAGCCTTCGTGCTGAGCTGAATGCGAAAGAGTCGAAGCACGCTCACGTTGTGTGCCTCAGTTCCGAGTGCAGCGCGCGTCAGCAGCGAGTAACACAACAACGAGAACGCTTGCAGCCCGATGCCCGCAGCAAGCAGAGACGGCTCGACCTCGTTCAACTCATCTATCGCTCGACGAAATCCGGGAATTAGTGGGATGACGAAGAAATAAAGAACTGCGGCAGTAAGCACCAACTTCACCGTGCGACGCCAACCACTTCGCCGTAACTCAGCGGTGCCCTCGAGAGGATCGACGTCAGCCACGTCCACCACTCTTGTCCATGTGGACGGTCGACTCTGGGAATGCACGGACAAGCTTCACGAGCTCTGCTGTGAGGTCATCGCGCTGTGCCGCATCGGTCTTTCCGAGACGCACCAGCACGAGATCACGTCCTGGCACAACCCAGGTGTATTGACCTTCGTATCCGAGCGCGACGAGCGAGTCGGGCTCGTCGGGCCACATCCACCAATGGGCTCCATAATTGAAACCATTGTCACCGTCGTGGGCGACAACGTGTCGTGAGAAATCAACCCACTCTTCTGAGACGAGACGTCGACCCTCCCACACACCGCGATTGAGGAACAGTTGTCCGAATCGTGCGAAATCATGTGCGGTCGCATACACGTAGGAAGAACCGACGAATGTTCCTCGTTTGTCGAACTTCGGTGAAGCCGAGGACATACCCATCGCACCAAAAAGTCGGTCATGGAGGTACTGCTCGACACGAGCATGTGAGCCGTGAGTGTCGCCCAAGGCGTCACCGAGAATGCGACAGATGATGTTCGTGGTGCCCGACGAATACAACCACTCCTTACCTGGACGTGCCGCTGCGGGCCGGCTGACTGCGTAACCCGCGACATCGTCGACACCAGTACCGAACAGCATGTCGATCACATGCGACGTCGCCCCATCGACATAGTCCTCGACCCACGACAAACCCGAGGTCATTTGCAGCAGATGCCGCACGGTGATCTCTGCACGATCATCATGAGCCCACGCACTGATGGGCGCCGGGTCATCGAGTGAGATGTGTCCGTCCTGGGCAGCCATTCCGCACAGCGCCCCGACCATGCTTTTTGCCATCGACCACGAAATGAATGTCGAGGACTCATCGTGACCTTCGCCATAGTGCTCACACACGATGCGTCCCCGGTGCGCAGCCACGATCGCCTGGGTCTGACCGGTCGTGGTCGTCGACGACATCAAGGCCGATACCCCACGCTCCCATGTGTCCACATCGACGTCAGCATCAGGCGACCCTGACGGCCAGGGGCTGCTCGCCGTCGTCATGAATTCCTCGAGGTCGCCGGATCAGTTGACGTCACCACCTCAGAATAGGCGGGTCACTTTCGGTCACGCACCGGGCCAAAATGCATCCGCGTTGGGCAGATGCTGGCAATTGCTTCATGTCACGGTGGGGTCATCTCCGCGATTGCTCACTAGCGTTTCCTCACATGAGCACTCTCAGCGCATCAGACCTACAAGACGCCGCCTCTGCGATCTCATCGGCGGCATCCGTCGTTGAGCGCGCGGTGACGACATTGAAGAGTGCAGGTGGCCCCGACAAGAACCAGGTTCTCGCTTACGACGTGGCGCACGCATCCGCCGCCGTCGAAACCGCACGGTCGATGCTCGACTACGGCGCGAAAGGAAACGATGAGGCCGCACTGACGTGTGCGTTCGCCGCCGACATGGTGCACGACCTTCTCACCCGCCTTATCGGCCGTGAGCAATTGTGGGGTGTCTCAATCGATGATCTGTCGTCGACGAAGGCTTTCGTAGCGAAGTTCCGTGACCCGAAATTCCTCTCGTCGATCTCGCGCGTTCAAGGACCGCGACATCTCGACGCAGACTTCGAGATGGTGCAAGACACCTTCCGGTCGTTCGCAATGAATGAGATCGCGTCGCGGGCCGAACACGTTCATCGGTTCAATGAAGATGTTCCTGAAGACATCATCTCCGGACTTGCCGAGATCGGCGCGTTCGGCCTCAGCGTGCCGACCGAATACGGCGGCTATGGCGAAGGCGGCGAAGGCGAATACATGGCATCGGTCGTCGCAACTGAAGAGTTGTCCCGTGCGTCGCTTGGTATCGGTGGGTCACTCATCACACGGCCGGAGATCCTCACCCGCGCACTTGTCGCTGGCGGAACAGAGGCACAGAAGCACGAATGGTTGCCGAAATTGGCGACCACTGAAGTGATGTCAGCTGTCGCCGTCACCGAGCCGGACTACGGAAGTGACGTGGCCGGAATCAAGACGACCGCCGTTGCCGCCGCAGGTCCGTCTGGCGAAGCCGGTTACGTCATCAATGGCGTCAAGACATGGTGCACATTCGGTGCACGCGCGAACGTGTTGATGTTGCTCGCTCGCACCGATCCGGATCGTTCAAAGACACATCGCGGACTCAGCTTGTTCATCGTCCCCAAACCGCGTGGCGATGGGCATGGTTTCGTCTTCACCCAAGACGGTGGTGGACGAATGGAAGGTCGCCCGATCGACACGATCGGTTATCGCGGAATGCATTCGTACGAGATCGCCATCGAGAGTTGGTGGGTGCCCGCAGCGAACCTCATCGGTGAAGAAGGCGGAATCGGAAAAGGTTTCTATCTTCAGATGGCGGGGTTCGAGAACGGTCGCTTGCAGACTGCGGCCCGCGCCGTCGGCGTGATGCAAGCTGCTTGCGAAGCGGCGCGTGATTACGCGGAGAACCGCATGGTGTTCGGACATAACATTTCCGAATACGAGCTGACCCAAGTGAAACTCGGTCGCATGGCAGCCATTACCCAGGCAAGCCGACAGTTCTCTTACGCCGTTGCTCGCCTCATGGGCAAAGGTGAAGGCGCGATGGAAGCGAGCATGCTCAAGACCTACGTCTGCAAAGCCGCCGAATGGGTCACTCGTGAAGCAATGCAGATCCACGGTGGCTACGGCTATGCCGAGGAGTACTCCGTTTCGAGATTGTTCGTCGACGCACGCGTGCTGTCGATTTTTGAAGGTGCCGACGAAACCTTGTGCCTCAAAGTCGTGGCCAAGCGTCTGTGCGACACGGTCTGAATTAAAGCAACTGCAACAATGAACTGATGCGTGTCGCTGGCGCATCGGACATGTCGCCATAGGGGTCCATCAGATACGGAAGTAGACCAGCGGCACGCGAGCCTTCGACATCCATGACCAGAGAATCGCCGACATATGCGATGCGCGAACGTTCGACGTCGGGGAAATGTGGCAAGGCGTGGTCGAAAATCGCCGGATCTGGTTTGGAGACACCCACGACGTTGCTGTCGATGATGCAACGCATCGGCGCACCGCGTCCTGGTCCGACCTGACAGACGCCGCTTCGATTCAAGATGTCTTCGATCTGACCGCTCGCATTGCTCACCACGCCGATCGGAACGCCGCGTTCGTGCAAGGCGATGAGCGCTTCTGCGGAACCCGGTAGCGGATGACGCCACAAGTGTGCGGTACGAGTGCGGCTCAACACGAACACGGCATCGTCGTGGTTCTCGGGGGGCACGCCGACACTGTCGACATAGGCACTGTTGTAGCGAGTCCAATCACTCTCGTTGGACCGCGCTCGCGACTTCGCCGCCATGCCGGCATAGTGAGCACGCACATGGCCCTGATGGTCTGCGGTCGCCCCGTAGTAATCGAGCAGGGGCTTCAGCACCACGGGATCTGGCACCACCAGTACCCCACCGGCATCGAAGAGCACGGCATCAAAGGGTGCAACCATGCCGAAAGCGTAGGTGTCCCCTACTCTTGACTCGTGCGTTCCGCCCGTGATTTTTTCAAGCCGCTCGCTGTCGGTGCCCCCGAACCACTTCGCGAGATTCCATTCCGCCCGAGCCGGGTGATTCATTTCTTCCCACCGCATCTCGACAAAGTCGTCGCCAAGTTGCCAGAGGTCGTACCGACCGTCGACATCATCTTGGGCAACCTCGAAGACGCCATTCCGATGGCCGACAAAGAAGCAGCTCGTCGTGGTCTCATCGATGTCGCCAGCCGCATCGACTTTGGTGCGACCCAACTCTGGACGCGGGTCAACTCACTTGATTCA
>SXWG01000089.1 GCA_005789925.1 Actinomycetota bacterium
GACGAACACAGAAGAGGCATCGACATCGTGACGATTTGCAATCGCGCGCCGCAATGCGGTCACCTCGCGATCGGGGTACCGATTCCAATCGATCGAGGTGACTAGACGCGCGACATCTTCCTGCCAGCCATCTGGCGGTGGAAAAGGAGACTCGTTCGTGTTCAGTCGCACGGACACCTCGACCTGGGTCGAGTGGTACTTCGACAGAGCTGAGATGTCGGAGCGAGGGGGTACGGGTGACGAGCGAGCCACGGTCACAACTTACTGATGCCGATGCAGTGCAGGGTAGATGATTTCGTCATCGAGCAAGTCGTTGAGCCCGCAGGATTGACCGGTGCGCCGTCAACAGAGCTCGTTCGGCCTCGTAGATAGCAGAGACAAGATCTTCGTTCTCGCCACCCATCGATGCAGCAAGGTCTGCCATGCGGTCGCGGTAACGCGCAATTGCCTCTGCCGCTGCACTCAGTTCCGCATTCATCGACTCAAGTGACGCGCTCATTTTCGCTTGCTCGATTTCGTTCCGTTCATCGCAACTTTGTCACGGGTCGGAAGACTCGATGATGGGCAGATGTCCTGCAACTCACAATCGTGACACCGCGGTTTGCGCGCATCACACACGCGTCGACCGTGCAAGATGAGACGAAGGCTGAACTTCCCCCAATCCTCCGGTGGCAGATGCCCGTTCAACACTTTCTCCACTTTCACGGGATCTTCTTCGGTGGTGAGCCCCAGTCTCCGCGACAATCGTCCGACGTGAGTATCGACGGCAAGCCCGGGGAGATCGAAGACGACACTCCGCAGGACATTGCCGGTCTTGCGTCCCACACCGGGAAGTGTGACGAGGTCATCAAGTTCGGTCGGAACGTTGCCGTCGAAGCGTTCGACCACGGAACGCGCCATGCCGATCAGGTTGCGAGCCTTCGTCTGGTAAAAACCTGTCGAGCGAACGAGTTCTTCGACGTCGGTCGGGTTAGCAACCGCGAGGTCTTCAGCAGTCGGATACTTGGCGAAGAGTGCAGGCGTCACCATGTTGACTCGCGCATCTGTGCATTGTGCCGACAAGATCGTCGCGGCGAGCAACTCGAATGCATTCTTGTGCTCGAGCTCGCATTCTGCAGCGGGATACAACGTGGCAAGACGCTTGGCGACTTCACGCGAACGCGCGGCAGGTGTTCGGGGCTTTCCCACGGCGCGAGGGTACCCTGCACTCGTGCCCTCGTTCGACATCAAGCGGAGAATGAAGGATGACGACATCGCGCAGGTGTCCGAGTTGCTCGAGGCCGCTGAGCGTGCCGACGGTTCCCGACCCTTGAGCGACCATCTTTGGCTCGACTTGCGAATGGGTGGACACGAAGGCTTCGCAGGGTTCATCGCCACCGAAGAGGGTCACGAACACATCGTCGGCTACAGCCAAATCTCACGTGGCAACGACTCATGGCTCGTCGACATGGTCGTACATCCACATCATCGCTACGACACCACTTTGCTCGGTCCGCAACTCATGAAAATCGCACTCGACACTGTCGCGGCTGAAGGGGGCGGACATGTGCACTGGTGGGTGTTCGAACCCAACCAATTCCATCGCTCTCTCGCCGAACAGTTCGGCCTGCACGAGGGACGCACGTTGCTGCAGATGCGTCGACCCCTGCCCCTCGAACCTGCGCTCGCTCAACTTGGCGACGATGTGAGCACCACGTCGTTCTCGCGCATCCGCGACGAGGACACATGGCTGGTCGTCAACAACGCCGCATTTGCATCGCACCCTGAGCAAGGGGCATGGGACGTCCAGACACTCCGTTCGCGGTATCACGAGTCATGGTTCGATGACGACAGCATTCGCCTTCACCATGTCGACGGAACACTCGCCGGTTTCTGCTGGACGAAGATTCATCCGAACTCTGTCCCCGTCATGGGCGAGATTTACGTCATTGCTGTGCACCCCGATCATGTCGGGCACGGCCTCGGCACTGCTCTCACCGCTGCTGGTCTGAACCACATGGCACGCCGCGGTGCAGACGTCGCGATGCTCTTCGTCGACGCCGACAATTCAGCGGCGCTGTCGTCCTATGAGCGACTCGGTTTCGTTCGCCACCACCGCGAACGTGCATTCGTCGGCGACGTGCCCCCTAGCCTGACGGCATGACAGACACTGCATCTGCTCCGCACACATCGCTTCCTCGCTGGTCAGTAGCCGACGTTCACGAGTCGTTTGACTCGCGCACGTTCAAAGTCGCATTCGAGTCGTTCTCCGCCGACGTGTCGCGCCTCGAAGCAGTGTTCGACGAGGCGAACGTGCGCAAAGTCGACCGCGGAGTCGAAACTGGCGACGGTGAGACCGCAGACAAAGTGATTGCCCTCTACAACCGCGTGATGGACGCCAGCGATGTGCTCGGCGCCTACATCTACGCGACAGTGTCCACCGATTCGCGTGACGAAACTGCGCAAGGTCTGCTCAGCGAGATCGAGGTCCTCGATGCGCGCACCTCACCACTTCTCGCCCGACTCGCAGAGTGGGTGAAGTCACTCGGAGTTGACGAGTTGTCTGCGCTCAGCACTGAAGCAGCAGAACATGTCGGGCCATTGCTGCGACTTGCCGAGCGCACCGCCCACCAGATGCCCGAAGACTTAGAGGGCCTGTACGCAGAGTTGTCGACCACCGGATCATCGGCATGGGGTCGACTCCAAGCCGACGTCACCTCACAATTGACCGAAAACGTCGTGCGTCCAGACGGCACAACTGACACCTTGCCCATGCCGGCCATTCGCGGACTCGCATCACACCCCGATGCAGAACTTCGACGTGCGGCCTACGACGCCGAGATGGCCGCCTGGCCGTCTGTCGCCGTCGCATGTGCTGCCGCGATGAACAGCATCAAAGGTGAGGCAAACGTCATCAATGCCCGACGTCATTGGGCTTCTCCATTGGATGCATCGCTCTTTGCCAACAGTGTCAGTCGCACCACCTTCGACGCCATGCAGAAGGCTGTCTCTGACTCCTTGCCCGACTTTCGCCGCTGGATGAAAGCCAAGGCCACGGCTCACGAGAACACGAACGCACTTCCGTGGTGGAACCTCGTCGCGCCGCTTCCGAATGTGTCCTCTTCGGTGACATGGGACGAGGGCATCGCACTCGTGAAGTCCGCCTTCTCCGAGTACAGCGACAACCTTGCTGGACTGGTCGACAGGTCACTTGCAGAAAACTGGATCGACGCCGAACCCCGCGAGGGAAAAGTCGGTGGTGCTTTCTGCATGTCATTCATCGACGATCGTTCGCTCGTGCTCCTCAACTGGACCGGAAGCACCGAGAGCGCGCAGACGACGGCCCACGAACTTGGACACGCTTATCACAACACTCAACTGGCCCACCGCACGGCGCTTCAAAAGCGTCTACCGATGGCTCTCGCAGAAACGGCAAGCATTTTCTGCGAGACATTGGTCGTCGAAGCAGGGCTTCGCAAGTTGAGCGGCCGCGAACGACTCGCACTGCTCGACGTCGATCTTGCTGGTTCGAACCAGGTCGTCGTCGACATTCACAGCCGGTTCCTGTTCGAAACAGAAGTGTTCGCGCGTCGACAGCGCCGTACGCTCGGGGTGTCCGAGTTGAACGAGATGATGCTCGAAGCCCAGCAGGCTGCGTATGGCGATGGCCTCGATCAGAGCACCGCCCATCCGCACATGTGGGTGTTGAAGCCGCACTATTACGGCAGCCACTTCTACAACTGGCCATACACCTACGGATTGCTGTTCGGCCTCGGCCTCTACTCTCAGTACACGAAGGACCCTGAACGAGTCCGACACGGGTACGACACGCTTTTGTCACGTGCCGGTATGGACACCGCCGAACAACTCGGTCAGGCTTTCGGACTCGACGTGACGAGCGAAGCATTCTGGACCGCAAGTCTCGACGTCATCCGCCAACGAATTACCGACTACGCCGACTTGGCAAAGTCACTGTGACCTGTTCATGCCGATGATCTCGTTGTACGACGCCACTCGAGCCGACGTCGAGGCCGAACTTGTCGGTGCTCCCCGGTACCGCATCGATCAAGTCTGGAACGGTCTGTACTCACAATTTCTCGAACCACACGACATCACCACTCTTCCGGCTGCCGTGCGAGCCCAGCTCACAGAGTCGTTCACGCCTGCACTTGAGCCGAAATTGCGCACGGTCGCAGATGATGGAAAGACGATCAAGTTCCTCTGGCGCCTCGTCGATGGCGGACATCCGATCGAAACAGTGCTCATGTACTACGACGATCGCGCGACGGTGTGTGTGAGCACACAAGCAGGCTGTGCCATGGCGTGTGGTTTCTGTGCGACTGGCCAAGCGGGCTTCAATCGACACCTCACTGCCGGCGAGATCATCGAACAAGTGGTGCGTGCCTGCAGGGAAGCCCGCACTCTCGAGCGACGTGTCGACAACATCGTGTTCATGGGCATGGGTGAGCCACTTGCGAACGAACCTGCGGTCTGGGGTGCTGTCGAGCGCATCCACGGTGACATCGGCATCTCGGCGCGCCATCTCACCATCAGCACGGTCGGCATCGTCCCCGGAATCCGCACACTCGCCACTCGGCCGTTGCCCGTGAACCTTGCCGTCTCGCTTCACGCCGCTCGCGACGAGCTACGTGACGAATTGGTGCCGATCAACAAGCGCTACCCCATCGCTGACTTGCTCGGTGCGTGCCACGACTACCTGAAGGTGAAGAACCGCAGAATCAGTTTCGAGTGGGCACTCATCGAAGGCGTGAACGACACACTGCGCGACGCAAAAGAGCTGCACGCCCTCAGTCGACGACTCACGCCGACGGCCCACGTGAATCTCATCCCTTTGAATCCAACCCCAGGTTGGCCGACCAAAGGAAGCAGCCGTAACAGAGTCCACGTATTTCGCGACACTCTTCTCGAATTCGGCACGAACGTGACAATCCGTTCGAATCGCGGCACCGACATCGCCGCAGCTTGTGGACAGTTGGCAGCTGGTCAACCAGTGCGCGTCAGCGCTCCGTCAGCTCGAGAGTCCTCGACCTCGTAAGTCATCGCAGCGTCACGTGGCGTCGTCGACATAGGACGGATTCGCCACGGCCAACTTGTCGCACACGGACTCGAACACCAATGCACGAACCTCGTCTGAGCGGTGGTCAAGATGCCCCGCCCGAATGCGCGCCGCCAATTCCTGGTCGTCGCTGCACTCAAGGCGCTCCAACCGCTCACGATGACGCCGTGCGTGCACCGGCCCGAGCGCAATCTCACGCTCGACCATGGCCAAGATGTTGGTGGCGACCCGTGCGTTGAAACGCACAGCCGAACTCTTGCCGTCGATCACGTCGCGTTCGAGCCATTCACGCACAGCGATCACAAGTTCGCGGACCGACGGAGCGTCATGTGGTTCAGCCATCACCACCGTCCTTCCAACAACATGAAAGCGTCGTACTCGGTCTCGCAGACCCGTCGACCGATCGCAGCCAACTCGTGACTTCGCGTCATACCGGACATGTGAGCCGTCATCTGCATGATGCAGATGACACCCCACCGAAGAATGCCGAAGACTTCCCACCATCGCACCACGTCCGGATCAGGGTGGACACCGGATGCTTGTTCATATGCGTCGAACAACTCTTCGTACTCACCGACGCCAGCGACTGGTTTCTTCGACCCGAAGCGCCAGGCTCGGACACAGAGCCAGCCAAGGTCCTCCATCGGGTCTCCGACGTGAGCAAGCTCCCAGTCCAGAACTGCCCGAACTCCGTGGTCGTCCACCAACACATTTCCGAGACGTAGATCACCATGGACGATCGTTCGACGCGAGGTCACGGGTTTGTTGTCGTTCAACCAGCGCAAGACCAGCTCGAATGCCGGGTGGGGTTGGCCGAGGTCACACAACAGCTTGTCGTACATACGCAACTGATCAGAAGCGTCGAGACCTGGCACGACGTCAACAGGCAGTGAATGAAGTCGCGCCATCGCCGTGGCGACCTCACGCACAAATGCCGACCGAGTGTTCGAGAACGAATCATCACGCAGAATGCGTCGTGCGATTGTCTCCCCCTCGATGAACCGCACGATCATGAAAGGTCGTTCGAGGGCATCTGACTCAGACCCGTCTACCACGACCTCAGGAACGGGCACACCTGCACTTGCGGCAGCACGCAAGAGAGCAGGTTCATGTCGCAACCGCCCGACACCACCCGAGCGCTCGCGTTGCAAGATGTACTTCTCACCATCGGCGACAAACGACCACGTCTCGCGCGATGCACCAGACGTGAGCCGTGTGAGGTCGACGACCGCATTGACGCCCAACACGCGTGCGAGACCCTTCTCCAAGTCGTCACGCGCGTTCGACATCGACACACTTTGCCACGAGCGACGGCCACTGCGACTACCGTCGACCCGGTGACGGCGCACACCTCCACCCACGCGGTGCTTGGCCTGCGACATGCGTCCGTCGTTCATGATGGGCGCTGCGTCGTCGATGACCTGAGCCTTGACCTCAACGACGGTGAGCGCTGGGTCGTGCTCGGAGCGAATGGTTGCGGCAAGACCACCTTGCTCAGGGTGCTCTCGCTCTACTTGCACCCGACGACTGGCATCGTCACATTTCGGGGTACACCCCTCGGCAGCTTCGACGTGCGACAAGTGCGCAAGCACATCGCCTACTCATCGGCGTGTCTGGCGACAGACCTGCGGCCAGCCCTCGCCGCAATCGACGTGGTGATGACCGCAAAACACGGGGCACTCGAGACGTGGTGGAACGACTATGACGAGTCCGATCGGCAACGCGCGCACGAGTGTCTGGCGCGTCTTGAGATCGACTCGTTGGCACACCGATCCTTCGGCACATTGTCGTCAGGTGAGCAACAACGAGTACTTCTCGCTCGGACATTGATGTGCGACCCACACGCCGTGCTTCTCGACGAACCAAGTGCCCGACTCGACCTCGGTGGTCGCGAAAGACTTGTGAGCGACCTCGATGCGCTCGCGGAGGCCGCACCACGACTGCCGATGGTTTTGGTGACACATCATGTCGATGAAATTCCGACAGCATGCACACACGCGTTGCTCATGAAAAACGGTGCTGCCATCAGTCAAGGACCCATTGAGGACGTCTTCACGTCGGCGAATGTCAGCGACTGCTTCGACATCGACCTCGTCGTCAGCAGGCGGGACAATCGCCGCTGGACTGCCCATCGACCCTGAGAAGGTCAGGCACACGCGCGCGGAAGGAGCTCCTTTGCGACTGCCACATGATCCCTGAGAACTTTGTCCAAGAGGCCACCTGTCCACAGTGTGCCCTGATAGTCGAGACTCACGGCCACGACCGTGTGAGCAGCGTCAGCCTGCAATGCGACGGCCAACACCCACGGAGCGTGTGACTTGCCGTCGATTTCCTTGCGCTCAAACACGATTCGCGTCGGCTCATTAACACTGCGCGTCATACGAAGTCTCTTGGACCGTGCGAATGGTCCGACCTTTGCTCGCAATTCGACGTTCCACGTCTGTGCGTCGACCCGTTCGACAGAATGCACGAGGGGCATCCATGCGTTGTATCGACCAAGGTCGTCGACATGGGGTCGCACACGATCGATCGTCGCCGGCACATGCACCGACTCGTCAAGCCTCACTCGCACACCGGATGTTCGTTGCAGTACATCTTCTGTGTGCCCGAGTCTCCGGATGCAATGTTGCTAGACGCCACGGGACCGGTCACCGAACGCCCGGCCAAGCAAGCGTCCTCGCACGGAACTTCCGTCGGCATCGTCGTCTGTCTCGTCCTCGTCACCACGGCGTGTAAGCCGTGGCATCCACGGTGCACCTCGCTCGTCATCGGCAGTGATCGGCTCCGGTCGATCTTCAGGGGCCGCCTCTCTCGTCACCGGCATTGCTGCAGGCGAGGCAACGTCATCAAAGAGGCCCGTGTCACCAGGGATGTGTGTCGCCGTAGACACGTGCTTCGAAGAACGAGCCGACGTCTTCTTCGATGAACCCGACGAATCCGTCGTGTCAGGGGCGAGGAAGAGCCGAGGCACAGACTCGCGGCGGTCATCGATGGTCCAACCCCGTGGCACTCGCAGACCATCAGCGTGTTTCTGACACAAACTCCCGGCCAATGCCGGGTCTTCTGAGAGCGCCGAATCGAGACGCACGACAAGACCTGCGTTGTCGATCACATATGAAACTGCAGTTGGCATTGAACAGCCAGGACGTTCACACAAGCGACGCACAGAAAAAAACTAGTTCCCCCGGCGTGCCTGGACGGGACA
>SXWG01000090.1 GCA_005789925.1 Actinomycetota bacterium
CCGCCGCATGTCTCAGGTGGACTTCATCAGCGGTAAAAGCCGCATATTCGGCATCATTGGCGATCCAATCGTGCAGGTGCGCTCCCCAGAAATGATCACTTGGGAGTTTCACCGCCGCGGGGTCGATGCCCTTTTAGTGCCGGTTCATGTGCCCGCAGCTCAATTTGAGAGCGTCATGCCGGCCTTGATGCACCGCTTGACTCGGTGCTCACTTTCATCTCTGCTCTCGAACGTCTCGGAATTGAACAACGTGACAACGTGTATTGGGCAGGTCGCACGTCGCTCGTTCGTCGACCAGAAGACATCCCCGTGTATGACCGAGCCTTCGCAGTCTTCTGGGATCACCGTGAGACACCTAACTCTCTTGATGACGATGAACAACTGAAGATCAGCATCGTTCTCGACGATGAAGACGCAAGCAATGATGGCACTGCTACACCATCTGATGATCCCACCATCACGGTGCGCTTCTCTGGTGTCGAGACACTGCAACACAAGGACTTTGCCGCATACTCTGACGACGAGCTCGACATCGCTCGTCAGTTGATGGGCTCGCTCAAGTTGGTCGGCCCATATCGACGGTCTCTTCGACACGCGTCGACACGCCGGACCGCACGTCGCACTGACGTACGGAGAACATTGCGAGCTTCGTTCGCGTCAGATGGCGAGCTCATTCGGCGTCGTTTCACCTCGCCCGACGAACGTCCACGCCGCATCGTGTTGCTGCTCGATGTCAGCGGCTCAATGGAGCCGTATGCCCGGGCGCTTGTTCGTTTCGTGCACGCTGCAGTGGTCGGCCGCCAACGAGTCGAAGCATTCACCCTCGGCACTCGACTCACTCGCATCACACGTGAGTTGAACTCTCGAGACCCTGACATCGCGCTCCGCCGCGCATCAGATTCAGTCGCTGACTGGAGTGGTGGAACACGTCTCGGTGAGACACTTCGACAGTTCAACGACCGTTGGGGAACCCGCGGCATGGCACGCGGTGCAGTCATCGTGGTGTTGTCAGACGGCTGGGACCGCGGCAGCCCTGACCTGCTTGCTGAGCAGATGCAACGCCTCGGACGCGTCGCCCATCGCATCGTGTGGGTGAACCCACTCAAAGTCACACCGGGCTATGCCCCACTCGCTCGAGGAATGGCGGCAGCACTGCCCTATGTTGATGACTTCGTCGAGGGGCACTCCCTCGATTCTTTGGACACACTCACGAAAGTCATCAGCTATGCGTGACATCCTCGACGAACTCGACCGCTGGAGAGGCGCTGGGAAACGTGTCGCCCTAGCGCGTGTCGTCGACATCGAAGGTTCCGGCCCGCGTGAAGCAGGTGCCGCGATGGCTGTGAACGAGGACGGCGAAGTGGTGGGGTCTGTGTCGGGCGGATGTGTCGAAGGAGCTGTGGTCTCTGAAGCCCTTGCCATCTTGAACGGCGAAACGCAGCCACGAGTCGTCACCTTTGGTTATTCCGACGACGAAGCGTTCGCAGTCGGACTCACGTGCGGCGGAATCATTCACCTTTTCATTCAGCCACTCGACTGGTGACGAGCGCATGAGTGTGTACGCCAGCCTCGCAACAAGCATCCGGAAGAATCTTCCAGTCGCGCTCGCGACCATCATCGACGGTCCTCGCACCGGTGCAAGCATGCTCGTGCGTCCGTACGACGACAAGGACACACCCTTTACCATTGATGGAAGCCTCGGTCACCCCGAGCTTGACCGCGTCGTCGCGCGTGATGTTGCCGGCGAGCTCGAAGCGGGACGCACCGGGGTGCGCCATTACGGACCGGAAGGTCAGTCGACGCCAGAGGATCTTGTCGACACCGCAACGGTGAAAGTGTTCATCGAAAGTTTCTCGCCACCCCCATGCATGTGGATCTTCGGTGCCGTCGACTTCACTGCAGCACTTGCCCGCGTCGCCAAGGTGCTCGGCTATCACGTGACGGTGTGTGACGCACGCGAGATTTTCGCCACGCGACGCCGATTTCCAATGGCTGACGAGGTCATCGTCACGTGGCCGACACCAATGTTCACAGAACATGGCTCGTTGCTCGGACCACGTGATGCGGTGTGCATCCTCACGCATGACCCGAAGTTCGACGTGCCAGCGATCGTCGGTGCGCTCGACACCGCAGTCGGTTACATCGGAGTGATGGGAAGTCGCAAGACGCACGCCAAACGCCTCGAACGCCTCGCTGAGGCAGGCATCACTGAGGCTGCTGATCTCGAGCGATTGATGTCACCGATTGGCCTCGACCTCGGCTCCCGTACTCCGGAAGAAACGGCCATCAGTATCTGTGCCGAAATCATCGCGCGGAGAACCGGTCGAGTGGCGCAAAGTCTGCGAACCACGAACGGTCCCATCCACTAACCATTCATAAGTGTGTCGACACACAGTGTCATTCGTCGGTGCCTGCCTACTCAGCTGCTTTTTCCTTTGCTCTCTGCTCGGCGAGAGCTTCCCAGTCCCACAGGCGCCAATCTTCGAGCTTGGTCGGATCGGCCCATGACATTGTCGGCAGCAGATTCGGTCCCATGACACGAAGGCGGACCTTCTCTCCTCCGTACGGAGCTTCGAGTGTCAGCAAGTCCGTTCCGAGATACATACGCACGTGCACACGCCGACCGACGATGTCACCAGCTTTTGCTTCGTCTTGTTCGATCTGATTGCGCTTGTCGAGTTGTGATTTTGAATAACGCGGCATCTTGATGCCTGCTGCGCGCCACGCGTACCACAGAAGACCGGAGCAGTCGATGGCGTTACCCGGGCTCTCTGAGCCATGGCGATATTTCACACCAAGCTGCGTGAGTGCCGTCATCAGTGCGACCTGATGACGTCGCGTGGTCTTCGACCACGCGTTCTCTAGTTTGACTGCGGGAACACCTGTCCGCTGTGAGATCGCATCGGCGACCTGTGTGCGCATCACTGCATACGCCGGGGATGTCTCTCCATTGATGCGCATCAATGGAGTCAGCGCACGAGCAGCGAGCGCCGCGATCGGGTCAGAGGTTCGCGGTGATGGCTTGAAACCGTGAGGGCGTTCTTTCAGCGATGGTGGTGCAACGTCGACCACTTCGACCGCCGCCACGGGCGTAGCGACCGTCGACAGTGACAACACGACAGCGATGAGGGCGGCGAGGCCGACTTTTGACCTTTTTTGCTGCATCCGAAGGACGCATCGCCCGTTTCTCCCCACATCAGGCAGGCTATTGGATATGGCTCTGCCACCGAGACCCCGGCTCCTGATTGCACTGCTCGCAGCAGGTGAAGGACGTCGTTTCACCGGCGAGAGTCACAAACTCCTCGCAGACCTCAACGGAACAAGCGTCGTGTCACATGCCGTCGCTGCCGCCATCGCCGCTGACATCGGACCCGTTGTCGTCGTCACCGGCGCGGTCGAACTTCCCGACGTGCCAGTCGGTGTCGAGGTCGTTCACAACGCTGACTGGAACACTGGTCAGCGTTCATCCGTGCTCACGGTGCTCGACGAAGGTGACAGACGCGGAGTCGACGCGGTCGTCATCGGGCTTGCCGACCAACCGTTCATCGGTAGCGATGCCTGGTGTCGTGTCGGCCAGTCTGATGCGGCTCTGGCGATGGCTGACTTCGGTGGCATCCCTTCTCCCCCAGTGCGTTTCGCGCGTGAGTTGTGGCAGACGTTCCGCGACATGACATCTGACTCAGATGAAGGACTGAGAAGTCTCGTGCGCCTTCACCCTGAATTGGTGCGACCGATAGCCTGCGAAGGCTCCCCCGCAGACATCGACACCATGGAGGATCTCTCCCAATGGACCTGAATCATCAATTTGAAGTACCCGTGCCCGTCGAAGAGGCGTGGAAAATCCTCACCGAC
>SXWG01000091.1 GCA_005789925.1 Actinomycetota bacterium
GGTCTCCTTCGACGCGTGCGCATGTGTACGTGCCAGCGAAGCAAGCGAAGTCGATTGACGACGCCTTCGTTCTGTCCAAGTTCGCGCGCAATGGCCGCGGCACCGAGGCGTCGAGACGTCATCGGGCCGACGAGATGGCGCACTTTGCTGCGTGGTGTCTGACGAAGTCGGTGAAGACGCCCCTTCAAGTGACTGGTGACATCGTGCAGTCGTACGTGGCATACCTCGAGACCACTTGCTACAGCACCGAAACTGTCGAACAGCGAATCACGACTCTGCGGACGTACTTCGAGTGGCACATGCGTCAGGCGCCTGCCAAACGAGGTGACCCCGCGCGGACGAATCCTGCTCGGAAGATCGTCACGGCTCACCCGCGCACATGCGAGCGATGCAAGCCACTGGGTAGTGCGCAAGCGCTGGCACGAGGCACGAGTGCGAAAAAGTCGTGTGAAGTGCGCGATGCGCGGCTTGCAGAGTGGGACCCGTCAGCATTTGAAGTCTCACTGACATCGGCATCTGCGAACACTCGCACGGCGTATCGACGAGACGTTGAACTGTTTGTCGAGTGGTTGATGGACGTCACGCCGATCGCGAGACCAATCGACGTCGAACGGGAACACGTGCGTATGTATCTCGCACGGCTACACGACTCTGGGGCAAGTTCGCGAACAGTGGCCAGGCGAATCGCGGCACTTCGGCGGTACTTCACGTGGCGCGTGCGCAACGGCGAACAAGAGATCGACCCGATGACCGGTATCCATACTCCGCAGGCGAAAGGTCGGCTTCCTCGACCACTCGACGAACGTACGGCCGTCGATGTCGTCACCGCAGTCGACCCGACGGCGCGCGAATGGGAGAGAGCCCGCGACAGTGCGGTGCTTGAGTTGTTGTACGGAAGTGGCCTGCGCGTGTCGGAGATCTGCACTCTGCAGATCGATGGATTCGACAAGAAGGCAGCATCGGTGCGAGTCCTAGGCAAGGGTTCGAAGGTGCGCATCGTGCCAGTGAGCAAGCCGTGCGCACAGTCGCTGGCCGATTGGCTGCAGTCACGCGGGGAGGTGAGCGGCACAGGGTCAGGCAAAGCGATGTTCCTCTCTGCTCGAGGCAAACCGCTCACGCGGCGCGATGTGTCGCGCATTCTCGATGCGGCCGCGCAACGTGCAGGGTTGCAGGGCGGCACGCATCCGCACGCACTGCGACACTCGTTCGCCACTCACCTCATGGACAGTGGTGCTGACACGCGGTCGATACAAGAGCTGCTCGGCCACACTGATGCGGCCACGACGCAGCGGTACACGCATGTGAGCAAAGAGAAGCTGCGTTCTTCGTATGTGGAAGCGCACCCACGCGCATGAACGCACGACCACATCGCTTCACGCTCACGACCGCATGGGAGGCGTGGCACGCTGCGCAAGACCCCGATGCACGTGAATGGCTCGTCGTCCACTACGCGTCGTTGGTCAAGTTCGTCGCTGGCCGTCTTGCTGCCGGACTTCCGAAATCAGTCGACACCGGAGATCTGGTGAGTGCCGGAGTGTTCGGGCTGATGACTGCCATCGATCGTTTCGATCCGAGTCACGGGGTGAAGTTCGACTCGTTCGCCGTGCCGCGCATTCGTGGTGCCATCCTCGACGGACTTCGCGCACTCGATTGGGTCCCGCGCTCGGTGCGGGCGAAAGCTCGATCTGTGCAAGATGCGATTGCTGCATTAGAGCATTCGCTCGGTCGGTCGCCGACGGACGAAGAAATCGCAGTGCAATTGAAGATCGATGTCGAAGAGTTGCACGGATGGTTGTCTGACGTGGCGGCCGGAGCCGTGGGACCACTCGACCACGTCGCACTTGATGACGCTCCCGCCAGTGGTGGGTCGGAGACACAGCCTGGACGCGCCCTCGAAGAAGCAGAGTTGCGCGATGCGATGCGTCAGGAAATGTCGCGTCTACCCGAACGAGAGCAGGCAGTTCTCGTGTTGTATTACGACGACGGACTCACGTTGTCAGAGATCGGTGAAGTGCTCGGAGTGACCGAGAGCCGCGTGTCGCAAATTCACTCGAAGGCCGTGTTGCAGTTGCGGTCCCGCTTGCAACTCAGCGGACTCGCCTGACGACATTGCTCGAGACGAACACACATCAGGGGTGTGTTCGTCTCGGCCATGGTTCTCTTCGCCAATGTGATGGCATCGTGTTCATGGACATCATTGATTCCTTCTCAGGCGACCATCACAGATTCATTCCGCGCTCCGGCATGTCAGCGCTGTCCTGGTAATCGGGGAATTGAGCTCGAGATCACTCACAGGACGGGCGCGTCGATGACACCAGTAGTGGCCCTTCGCGATGGTGTCATCACCTTCGCCGGCCCGGTCGCGCGCACCGTATATGTGGTGCAGGAAGTGGCGCCGAGGGTGGTGATCACATACGGCCGACTCCTTCAGCCCGCTGTAGCTCGGGGCGACCTCGCCCGGCGCGGTGACATAGTGGGGTGGGTGGCCAAGCGGCTCTACGTGGGGGTGCGCATTATGGGCCGGTATGTCGACCCGCGGGTGGGTCTCGCCGCGAGAGCACC
>SXWG01000092.1 GCA_005789925.1 Actinomycetota bacterium
CCAGGTTCACCGATGAGAACAGGGTTGTTCTTCGTACGGCGTGACAACACTTGAATGACACGGCGAATCTCTTCGTCACGGCCGATGACGGGGTCGATCTTTCCTTCTCGAGCGCGTGCGGTGAGGTCAACGCCGTATCGCTCGAGTGCTTGGAATTGTGCTTCGGGGTCTTGACTCGTCACGCGATGTGAACCGCGCACATCACGCAATGCCTGCAGCAACTCCTCGCTACCGACACCGACACGCTGATTCATGGCCAAGAGCAAGTGCTCGACCGACAGATAGTCGTCGTGCAGATCCTTACGTGCCGACTCGGCGTTAGCAAACACGTTCGCCAACTCACGGTTCATTCGTGGCTCGTCGCCACCTGTGGTGCGCGGCAACTTCTTGATCGCTTCGTCTGAACGCTCGCGCAGCATGCCAGGTGCAATGCCGAGTTTTGTGAGCACCGGAGTCACGACTGTCTGGGGTTGAGCGAGCAGCGCGACCATCACGTGATCAGGTGTGACTTCAGGGTTGCCCATCGAGCGGGCGGTGTCACCAGCAGCAGCAACTGCCTCTTGGGTCTTGGTTGTCCATTTTTTGGGATCGAGTGCCATGGGGGTCTCCTTGGGCGGTCAGGAGTTCTGATCGAATATCGACGGGCGTTGACCGAACACAGCGATGGTCTGGCGCAACGGCACCAGGTCGCGACGAACCCGACGTTCTGCGTCGACGGTCGCCTCTTCTACTGCACGGCGCAGAAGCACCACTTCCTCGCGCAAACGCTCTACTTCGGCCTCAAGCGACATCACATGTCGGAGTCCCTCGAGGTTCATGCCCAACTCGGCAAGCTCGGCGATACGACGAAGTCGAGAGATGTCGGCATCGCTGTAGCGACGGTTGCCGCCGGCGGTTCGCGCAGGCAAGAGAAGACCTCTGCGTTCGTAGATCCGCAACGTCTGTGGGTGAACACCAGCCAACTGCGCCGCGACGGAGATGACGTACACCGCTTGCTGTTCGTGTCTCATGTCTTACCTGCCTTTTGCGCGCGAGGATTGCGCAGCACATCGGAAAGTTGTTCGATGATCTTTTGCTCGTCGTCATTCAGCGATGTGGGTATGACGACATCGACGGTCACAATGAGATCGCCAGTCGCCTTGTCAGTGACGATGCCTTTGCCTTTCACGCGATGTCGAGAACCTGACTGAGTGCCTGCCTTCAGGCGCAGACCAACGTCGCCACCATCGAGCGTCGAAACTGAGATGGTCGACCCGAGTGTCGCTTCAGTGAAGGACACCGGCACGCGAATGGTGAGATTCACTCCGTCGCGACCGAACACTGGGTGTGGTGTCACATTGCACTCGACGAACAAGTCACCCGCTGGACCTCCGTTGCGACCAGGTGCCCCGCGACCCTTCAGTCGGATGCGCTGGCCATCACTGACGCCAGCGGGAATACGCACCTTCACTTCACGAGGACGATGTTCGATACCGGTGCCGCGACAGGTGGAACACGCATGTTCGATGATGACACCACGTCCTGCACATGACGTGCACGGGTTGGACATCGCAAAGAAGCCTTGGTTGTTCGCTACTGATCCGCGGCCAGCACATGCGCCACACGTCTTCGGTGATGTACCAGGGCGTGCGCCCGATCCGTTGCACGACATGCACTGAGAGTCGGCGGTGAGATGCAATGACGTGGTGAGGCCATGTGCTGCATCGATGAAATCGAGTGTCAACTTCGCTTCGATGTCACTACCACGTTGCGGTCCGACACCTGCGCCACTGCGCTTGCCGCGACCGAACATCTGACCAAGAAGATCACCGAGGCCATCACCGGTGTCGAAGTTGAACGTCTGACCACCGGGTCCGGCGAAGCCACCCATCGGACCCATGCGCCGAACCTCGTCATATTCGTTACGTCGAGTCTCATCGCCGACAACGTCATAGGCGGCCGAGATTTCTTTGAAACGTTCCTCTGCTTGGGCATTGCCCGGGTTCGCATCGGGATGGAACTCGCGTGCCAGTCGTCGATATGCCTTAGTGATGTCCTTATGCGACGCAGATTGCGACACACCAAGGACCGCGTAGTAGTCCTTCTCAAACCACTCGCGTTGGGCGGCCATGACGACTAGCCCCTCACCTTGACCATCGCGGCGCGCAGCACTTTGCCCTTCCAGCGATAACCGGTGCGCATAACTTCGATGACCACGGGCTCTGAACCATCACCGGGTTCACTTGCCACAGCTTCAGCGAGCGCGGGGTCGAACGGTTTGTCAAGCAGGTCAAGTGCTTCGAGCCCTTGCTTCTGCAGTGCACCGATGAGCGAGCTCCACACGGGCTCGACGCCTTCGACACCGTGTGAGAACGCAGCCTCACAGACGTCGAGCACAGGCAGCAACGCTTCGACAACTTTGCCGGTCGCACGATCGACTTCGTCAGATTGAATGGTTGCGACACGCTTCTTGTAGTTCTCGAAATCTGCCTGCAAACGCAGGGCGATGTCTTTGAACTCATCGCGCTCTGCAAGCAGTGCGTCGATGTCGTGCTCGACTGCCTCTGACACTTCGTCTGAACCGGCCGCTGCGGCCTCGTCGGTGTCGATCGGCTCGTCGACCATTTCAGCATCCATGTCTCGCTACCGAATCACTTCTCGTCGACGATTTCAGCGTCGACGATTTCATCATCGTTCACCTGGCCAGCACCCGATGCCGACGTACCGGCGGCATTCGAATCACGAGCTGCTGCTTCATACAACTTCTGGCTGAACGCTTGACTTGCCGACATGAGTTTCTCAGTCGCCGACTTGAGGGCCTCGACGTCTGTGCCAGCGATCGCAGTCTTCAACTCACCGAGTGGACCTTCGACCGCGTCCTTCTCTTCGGAAGACACCTTTTCGCCCTGCTCACGCAGCACCTTTTCCCTTTTGCCGCAGCCCAAAAAGTGGTTCGCAGACCAATCTTGAAGCCCTGCAGAAAACAAGCTTCGCATACAATGGTGGCACGAGTGCTGAAACATTTAAAGGTGCGCTCGCAGAACTCCAACACAAAGGGGAACTATATGGACTTCGATGATCCTCGTATGGTGAGGAGCCGCAACTCCTTCAAGAAACTTCAGAAAGACAAAGGGATAGATTTGAGA
>SXWG01000093.1 GCA_005789925.1 Actinomycetota bacterium
AGAAGAAGGCGCTCATCGCGGAACAACAGACGTTCGTCGACGAGTGCGAGAAGCGATCTGGAGAGATTCTGCCCTACCTTTCCACGGCGACGACAGCCCGCGACATGAACTCGATTCGCCTTGCACTTGGCGAAACAAACATCTCCTATTTCGGATTCTCTTACGGCAGTGAACTTGGAGCGACGTGGGCGACGATGTTTCCCGACACTGTGCGTGCAGCCGTTCTCGATGGCGCAGCAGAGCCGAATATCAGCAGCATCGAAGGTGGGCTACGCCAGGCCGCAGGCTTCGAACAGCAGTTGACACGATTCCTTGCCCAATGTTCAAAGACCGTCAAATGTCCGTTCCATAATGGTGGCAATGCCGAAAAAGCATTCGATCAACTCTTCGTTGACCTCGATGCGAAACCACTTCGGGTGTCTGCCGACCGTGTCGAAGTGAACCAATCGGTCGCCTATACGGCGGTTGCGCAAGCTATGTACACGAGCGCACTGTGGCCTGACCTTGAGAAGTCACTCGCGAATGCGCAGAGAGGGGACGGCGCCGGGCTACTGAAGTTGTATGACGCCTATTACCAACGCAAGGATGACGGCTCGTACTCGAATGAACTCGAAGCATTCCTCGCAATCAGTTGCCTTGACGACCCAGGTCCGCGCACCATTGAAGAAGTCGACGCGTCAAACGGCCGTTTCCTTGAGCTTGCGCCTCGTATCGGGCCCAGCTTCATCAACAGTTACCAGTGCACGCTCTGGCCAGTCGACAAAGCAGAAACAGTCGAGATAACTGGGAAAGGTGCGGGTCCGATCGTTGTTATCGGCACAACCGGTGACGCGGCGACGCCCCTTGAAAGCTCACGCAAGATGGCTACGACCCTCGAAGAAGGTGTCTTCATCAAGGTCACTGCAGAACGACACACTGGCTATGGAGTCAACTACTGCGTGGTCAATGCCGCCGACGAATATCTCATCAATCTGAAAGTTCCGAAGAACAATCTCAGCTGTTGATACGGCTCGACTGAATGTGGTCAGTCGACGACGACATTGCCCTTTGCAGCTGCACCGAAGAAACCGGCGATCAGTTGTTGCAATTCTGTCTTCATAGTGGACAGCGACGTTCCTGTCGAAGTCGAGTACTCGAGAGTCCACAACTTCCCGTCAGGTGCGATCGCAACAGTGACATGGGCGTACACCGGCATGTTCGTTCCTTGAGTCGATGCGCGCAGTTCAACTGAGGCCGCATCGACAAATCCGTTCACGGCAACGGAAGTCACTTGTCCGGCTTTCACGTTGACCAGCACATTGGTCGCTGTCGAGTCGACATACTCACTCAACTTGTTCGCAGCGGAATTTCCAATTTGAGACTTCGGATACACCGCAAACGCTGCGACGCTCTCGCCTCGCTGAACCACGGCGTTTGTCGCTCCTTCTGACAACACCACGAAACCAGTCGGTGTGCTCACTGGAACGCCGCCCATATCCACGGACTCACCAGTGAGGTCTGCGGGGTTCACCAGTCGAGCGACCGTCGTGGTCGGGGGAACAGTCGTCGTGACGACCGGATCGAGTGGCACATCGGGGATATCGATGGTCGATGGCGTCGGAGCAGTCACCGGTGGGATGTTCGCCTCGATTGTCACATCGAGCGACGGATCGAGAACCACTTGGTCGGTTGATGCAACAGCTGGCGTCTCCTCGTTGCCAAACGCTCGACCGACGAACACGATGAGCACTGCCAGCACGAATGCAAGCACAACGACTCCCAGCACTGCATTGTGGGGACTTCCAAGTTATCCACAGGTCAGATGTCGTTCGTCGATGTGGAGTGGCCAGGCTGCGTCCGTGCGACGATTTGAGGGTCGCCTCTCGCCGACTAGTTTTATCTGCGGTCGGTGCCAGACGTGGTGCCGACATAAGGGAGAAAAACTTCATGAAGAGAATGTGGAAGTTCGCCTCCGTCGCAGCCGCAGCATCAATGGTGCTCGCAGCGTGTGGTGGTAGCGATTCATCAACTGATACAACAGCAGCGCCTGACACCACTGCAGCAGCGACTGAGACATCAGACATCAAGGTCGCAGTCGTGTATTTGGGTGTGCCAGACGACAAAGGCTGGACCTATCAGCACGAGCAGGGCATTGCTGCTGCAGAAGCAGAGACAGGCGTGACCATCAAACGCGTAGAGAACGTGCTTGACAACGCCGACTCAGAAAAAACTTTCGAGCAACTCGCGAGCGAGGGTTACAACCTCATTTTCGCAACGTCGTTCGGTTACGGCGCGCCGATGGCCAAGGTCGCGGCGAAGTATCCAGAAGTCTGCAATCAGTGGGCCACCGGTGCGAAGTTCCTTCTCACTAAAGACGGTGGCGGTGAGTACGCAACCTTTGATGACGTTCCGAAGAACCTCGGTACATACTTCGGTGCAGCCGAAGAAGCGCGTTACCTCTCTGGTCTCGCGGCCGGCAAGGCAACCAAGAAGGACCAGATCGGTTACGTCGCTGCGTTCCCGATCCCTGAAGTCATCCGCGGTATCAATGCGTTCACACTTGGTGTGCGTGCAATGAACTCATCAGCAACCGTCAAGGTCAGCTGGACGAGCACATGGTTCGATCCCACCAAGGAAAAGCAGGCTGCTGAAGCGCTGCTCGACTCTGGTGTCGATGTCATCGCACAGCACCAGGACACAACTGAGCCCGGCGTCGCAGCCGAGGCCGCAGGTGCGTACTGGGTCGGATACAACTCCGACGTGCGTGAAGCAGCACCGAAGGCGTTCCTCACTGCTCCGACATGGAACTGGGGTCTGTTCTACGCAAAGACCATCGAAGCAGTGAAGGGCGGAACCTGCCCGAGCGACGAGTACTACGGCAACATGGCTGAC
>SXWG01000094.1 GCA_005789925.1 Actinomycetota bacterium
CACCACCACCCAGTTGCGTGCCAGATAATGACGCGAGCAACAGCTATAGCCCTAATGCCGTCCAGGACTCCTTCTCTGTTGCTCCAGGAATGTTTGTGCAACGGAGAGTGGCTTGACGACGACCCATCAACAATCCCAAGTCCCACTACACGATTCTAAAAATTCGTCATCACGCCACGCTTATCCGATGTTCAATATTCACCCAATGTCAAGGTCGCACTTCTGTTGTTCAGTGAAAAGTCACCTGACGTGCAACTTGTTAACGAGCTGAGTTAATCGCTTCCCACACTCGTCGCGGAGTGCATGGCATGTCCATGTGTTGGACACCCAGATGTGACACGGCATCAATCACCGCATTGTGAACTGCTGGTGTCGCACCGATCGTTCCTGCTTCACCGATGCCTTTTGCCCCGAGTGGATTTCTCGGAGTCGGTGTCTCCATCACGACTCGCTCGAATGACGGCAACTCAGCTGCCGAGATACAGGCGTAATCAGCGAGGTTCGACGTGATCGGATTTCCGTCCTCGTCGTAACGAACTTCCTCGAGCAATGCCTGGGCGATTCCTTGTGCGAGACCACCATGCACCTGGCCGTCGACGATGAGCGGATTGATGATCGTGCCAGCGTCGTCGCACGCGACATGGCGACGCACTTCGACTGACCCGGTCTCGGTGTCGACATCGACGACGCACACATGCGAGCCGAACGGAAACGTCGAACCCTCGGGGGTGAAGTCGGCCTCTCCGAGAAGTGCTTGCGTTCCGCCACGTGCGACGTCTGCCCATGTCTTTGCCGGCTGCGGTGACCCTGCGACATGAAACGCTCCACGAACTGCATCGAACACCACATCGTCGACAGCTGCTTCGAGCAGATCGGCTGCGACAGAACGAGCCGCGTCGATGACTTTGTCCGCCGCGAGACGCACCGCGCTTCCACCGACCTGCAAACTGCGTGATCCTCCGGTGCCACCTCCACGCTGGATGTCTTCGGTGTCACCGAAACGAAAGTCGATCTTGTGCATCGGAATGCCGGTCGATTCAGACACGATCATCGCCCACACCGTGTGATGGCCCTGGCCGTGTGATGACGAACCAGTTCGCACGATGGCGCCACCGTCGGCAGTTATCTCTACTGAACCGAACTCTGGTCCACTCATTGGGTTCGTGGTCTCCACGTAACTGGCGACTCCGATTCCCATCTGCACCACGTCTCCACGCTCTCGACGCTCACGCTGTTCGCGACGAAGCTCGGGGTACCCAGCAGCGGCGAGCGCAGCGTCGAGGGCTTTTTCGTACTCACCCGAGTCGTACGCAGCACCCATCGCAGTGGTCAACGGGAATGCACTTGGTTCCAAGAAATTACGTCGACGCACGTCAGCGGGGTCAAGGCCACACTTTGCTGCGAACACATCGATGATGCGTTCAATTGCCGCTGTCGCTTCGGGTCGCCCTGCGCCGCGATACGCCTCGGTCGGAGTGGTGTTCGTGAGCACCGAATGTGACTCGTACTCGACTTTGGGAATGTCGTACACCGCGCTCGTCATGAGGCGCGTCATGATCGGCAGTACTGCACCCATTCGCCCGTACGCACCGCTGTCTTGAAGTACCTCGAGTCGATATGCAAGGAACTTCCCATCTTTTGTGCCACCGAGCATCGCTCGTTGCAACTGCCCACGCCCGTGACCCATCGACACCAAGTTCTCGCTACGCGTCTCTGCCCAGCGCACTGCATGACCGTGTGTCTTTGCAACCCAGCCCACAAGAATTTCTTCAGGGTATTGACCTGACTTTGCGCCAAATCCACCACCGACATCGGGCGTGATGGCGCGGACATTCGCCGGGTCAAGACCAAGTGCATTCGCAATACCGTCACGCGCGCCATGCACACCTTGACTGCATGCCCACTGGGTGAGCGTCGAACCATCCCACGTGGCAGCGGCAGCACGGCCTTCCATCGGCACAGGGGCAACGCGCTGATTTTCAATTGTCAGTGACACCACGACGTCGCAGTCCGCAAAGATTGATGCGTCGGCAGGACCTGGAAACGTGACTGCGATGTTCGAACCGGCATCAGGGTGCAACAACACGTCGCCACGAAGCGACTCTTGAAGGTCGAGCACCGTCGGCAGCGGGTCGTAGTCGACGATCACAGATTCGGCTGCGTCGACACCTTGTTCTTTGGTCTCACTCACGATCATGGCGACAGGCTCACCGACGTAGCGAACGACATCTTTGGCGAGGTACGGACGCAGCATCTTTTGATTCAGCAGCACCATCGCCGGAGGTGCTGGCTGCAGTGGCAATGTCGCCCCGGTGTACACCGCGATGACCCCGGGCATGCTCTCAGCGATGCTCGTGCCGACTGCGGTGATACGACCATGTGCGATCGTCGATCGGACAAACGACAGGTGCCACGCATCGGGCAGTGGCAAATTGGCGATGTAGGTGCCTTGACCGGTCAAGAAACGCGGGTCTTCAAGCCGCTGGACGCGGGTTCCGAGAATGCTCATCAGGCGCTCCAGCCACCGTCGACAACGAATTCGCCACCGTTGCAATACGAACTTTCATCGCTTGCGAGGAAGAGCGCCATCGCTGCGACCTCGGGTGCCTGGGCTTCGCGCCCCATAGGAATGCGTGTGCGCACCGCTTGACGCACACCAGTTCCGACTTGTTCGAAGGTCTGCAACATCGCAGTGTCGATGATTCCGGGATGAATCGAATTCACACGCACCCCGAATGGTGCAAGCTCTTTGGCCACTCCTCGCGACATGCCACGAACTGCCCATTTGCTCGCGCCATAGGCGAGAAAGCCAGCGGCTCCCTCGAGCCCGGCGATTGACGAGATGTTGATGATGGAGCCGGACTGCTGTTTCACCATCTGCTCAGCGACAGCTTTCATGCCGAGGAACACGCCGACTTGGTTGATGTCGATCGTTCGTCGATACATCTCGAGCGAAGTGTTCAACACCGTACCAGTCTCGAAGATGCCCGCGTTGTTCACCAGCACGTCGACACGACCGAAGCGCTCGTTGGTCGATGCCACCACTCGTGCCCAATCGTCTTCATTCACCACGTCATGGTGCATGTATGCACATACGGAACCATCGGGCGAAATGGTCTTGGCAGTCAGCTCACCGTCTTCATCACGCACGTCGGTGATGACCACTCGCGCGCCTTCACTGACGAAGAGCGCCGCTTCAGCAGCTCCCATTCCTCGAGCGCCGCCGCTGATGACTGCGACTTTTCCGTTCAATCGTCCATGTGTCATGGATGAGTTCTACTCCACAACTGCAGTGACATCGCTACGGCGCTTACGCCGTGCTTGCAGCAACAGACGTACCGCCACGACAATCAGAAGCGTCGCAAAGAGATAGTTCGAGAGCGAATCTGACAGACGAGCTGCAATCCATCCTCCTGCGACTGCAGCGACGATTCCGGATGTAGCGACGACTCCTGCGGCTCGCAAGTCGACATTGTCCTTGCTGCGATTGCGCCATGTGCCCATCGCAGCAGTCGGGATGATGACGGCGAGCGACGTGCCCTTGGCGATGACGCCTTCGACGTGAAGCATCATCATCATCGCCGGCACCATGATGACCCCACCGCCGACACCGAGGAGGCCCGAGAGGACCCCGGTCACGAGTCCGATCACAACGAGCGCGATTGCGCTACCGGCATCGATGGCAGCGCGTCCTTCTGCCCCCATTGAGACGAACAAACGAACCGCCGACACGAGCAGAACGATAGAAAACGCCATGGCG
>SXWG01000095.1 GCA_005789925.1 Actinomycetota bacterium
GGCATCTTGCACGACGCCAGAGATGATGGGGTCTTCCATGTTGGATTCTCCTTCGATGTTGCGTACCCACGTTCCGTGTTCCCACGTGAAGCTCGAGCGGACATGCAGCGGGACATTGTGATTGCGGGCGAATTCGACTGATCGGAGCGCTAGCACCTTGCTTCCGACTCCGGCCATCTCAAGCATCTCTTCGAAACTGAGTTGTTGAAGCTTGCGTGCTTGCGGCACGATGCGCGGGTCGGCAGAGAAGACACCTGTGACGTCGGTGTAGATCTCGCAGACATCTGCCGAGAGTGCGGCAGCAAGTGCGACTGCGGTGGTGTCGCTGCCACCACGACCCAACGTTGTGATCTCTTTGTCGGTTGACACACCTTGGAAACCGGCGACGACCACGACACGACCGTGACCAAGAGCTTCACGCAACCGGTCACCTTTGACTTCGACGATCTTGGCCTTCGTGTGGACGGTGTCGGTGATGATGCCCACCTGTGAGCCCGTCATGCTGACCGCGTCGACCCCGATGTCGGCGAGCGCCATGCACAAAAGTGCCATGGAGATGCGCTCTCCAGTGGTGAGCAACATGTCCATCTCGCGACCCGGATGCGTGGCAGACACCTGATTGGCAAGTGACATGAGGTTGTCGGTGGTCTTGCCCATGGCAGAGACCACGACGACGACATCGTTGCCATGTCGCTTCGTGAATGCGACATGTTCGGCCACTGCCTTGATGCGATCGGGATCAGCGACCGAGGTGCCGCCATATTTTTGCACGATGAGAGCCACTGCTCTGCAACGCTATCGGTGCGACGCTATCCTTCGACCCTCGTGGGTACTGACAAGCGCGAACGCAAGAAGAACAACCGTGACATGGCCCGTGCAGCACGTGCACGCGCTGCCAAACGAGCCAAGGTCCGTCGACGTGGCCTGCAAGTCGGTCTCGGAATTCCCGCTGCAGTCCTAGTCATCTGGGCAGTCGCCACATTCGCCGTTGAAGATTCGTCCGATTCGGTCGACGTCACCGACACGACGGTCGCCGAAAGCGAAGCGCCGACGCTGACGACGATTGCCGGTGCGAGTATCACGGGCGACACCACATGCCCTGCCACCGACGGAACTGCCGAGCGCACCACGACATTTGCGAAGGCGCCGCCAATGTGCATCGACGAAAAGAAGTCGTACACCGCCACCATGGCGACGAGCGAGGGCGACATTGTCATCGAACTCGACACGAAGAACACCCTGAAGACTGTCAACAACTTCGTCGTGTTGTCTCGTTACAAGTACTACGACGACTCCTTCATTTTCCGTACCGATCCCAGCATCGACATCATCCAAGGTGGCGGAGCCAGCAACACCGATAGCCCTGGTTATGAAATCGAGGACGCAGGTTCTGGATACAAGTATTCAGAAGGTCAAATTGCCATGGCTCGTACGGCAAACCCGAACAGCGCCGGTGGACAGTTCTTCATCATCACCGGTCCGAACGCAGCAGCGCTCGACGGTCAGGGAACGTACGTGGTCTTCGGAAAGATCACCAAGGGACTCGATGTCGCCAAAGCAATATTGGCGCTGAATACCGGCGCAGGAGACCTCGGTGGTGCTCCATCACGTGAAGTGAAGATCTCAAAGGTCACCATCTCCGAGAGCTGACCGCATCACGTCAGCAGGTTGTCGCGCACCTGCTCAATCGACTCTGGCGTCACTCCCAACGACAACGACGCATTCGTGATCGTTCCGTATTGGTCAACGACGTCACCAATCAGTCGGTCCATCGTGTCGTAACTCGCCATCATGTACTGATGACCCCATTCGTTACCGACTTGTGCGATCTCGGGGTAGAGAGTCTTCAACACCGCACGTGATTCCTCGAGTGTCTCTGCGGTGAGGGCGTAGTCAGACGCGATGTCATGTCGTGATACGCCAAGGCAACCGAGGATCAACATGGTCAGGACTCCCGTTCGATCCTTGCCAGCCGTGCAGTGATACACCAGTGGTTCAGACGAACGCTGCGCGACCAGAGTGAACGCACTGCGGAGTTGTTCGACGCTTGACTCGAGCATGCGCAAATAGGAAAACCGAAGCACGTCGGCATCGTCGGCGACATCAGGAAGCTCTGGTCGTTTGCGGGTCACGTCACCAGTCGGTATGTGGTGAAAATCGACGGGGTGAGCAGCGACCGGAAAGGTCCCGTGCGATTCGACTTCGTGTGTCGATCGGAGGTCGATGACGGTGCGCAAGCCGAGACCCCTCACCCGTTCGACGTCTCGAGACGTGAGGCGATTCAGTCCATCGGCACGGAACACTCGTCCACGGGTGATGAAGCCACCGGACTCAGATTCATAGCCCCCGATGTCGCGGAAATTGTGGACGCCCTCGAGGTCGAGTCGTCGCATGGGCGAAGCATCAGCCATGCGATGACGATAGGGGGCGCAGGAGACGAGGTTGGTACTGTCGCGTGAATGGCAAGTGACATCTCGGCATCACACATCACACACGTCGGCATCGTCGGTTCCGGAATCATGGGCTCCGGTCTCGCGGAGGTCTTCGCAAAAGCTGGTCTTCAAGTGACTGTTCGCTCGCGACAGAAATCAACCGCAGAGGCGATGGTGGCGAGCATCGCCAAAGGACTCGACAAGCAAGTGTCACGAGAGAAGATCACTGCCGCGGACAAGGACGCGATCATGTCGCGTCTCTCGGCCACCGACGACATCAAGGCTCTTGCCACCTGCGATCTCGTGATCGAATCGGTCGTTGAAGACCTTGCGGTCAAGAAGGCGCTCTTCGCGGAGCTTGACGCTGTCGTTCAGCCAAACGCGATCCTCGCGACCAACACCAGCACGCTCGCCGTGGTCGAGATGGCGATGGCCACGAACCGTCCCGACAAAGTGTGTGGAATCCACTTCTTCAATCCGGCACCAGCGATGCCGCTCGTCGAAATCGTTCGACCGCTCACCGCTTCCGATGACACCATCAATGCCGCATCAGCTGTTGTCGCAGCATGTGGCAAGAACGGTGTCCACGTGAAAGATCGTGCAGGCTTCATCGTCAATGCCCTTCTGTTCCCCTATCTGAACAACGCCATCAGAATCTGGGAAACCGGCACAGCATCGATGGAGGATATCGACACTGCAATGAAAGGTGGCTGCAACTTCCCCATGGGGCCATTTGCGTTGCTCGATCTCGTCGGTCTCGACACGTCGCTCTCCATTCTCGAGGCGCTGTATGCGGAATTCGGAGATCCGAACTTCGCTCCGGTACCGACACTGCGGCGACTTGTCGCGGCAGGAAAGCTTGGCCGCAAGAGTGGAGCAGGTTTCTACTCCTACTGATCCAGAAAAATGGATGCTTGAACGAGGCGCCCACGTGATGGCTCAACTTCCACCCAACCGATGGGACTTTCCTCCGGTTGACTCCTGGCCCGACGACGACGTGGTGTGCATCGGCGCAGACCTCGAACCATCGACGCTCATCGACGCCTACTCACGTGGTTTGTTTCCGATGTATGTCGACCGAAAACACACGAAACTCAGTTGGTGGTCTCCGACGTCGCGAGGCATCCTGCGACAAGGGGACATACGTGTCACTCGGTCACTTCGCCAAAGTCGCAAACGTTTCACGGTGACGCTGAATGTTGCATTCAATGACGTGATTGCATCATGCGCAGGTGTCAGCCGCACAGGCGGTTGGATCACGGACGACATCATCGATGCGTACCAAGAATTGCATCGACTTGGGTTCGCCCACAGCGTCGAGGTGTGGAACCACGCGGGTGAGCTCGTCGGAGGGTTGTACGGAGTGCGGCTCCGCAAGTTCTTCGCCGGAGAATCGATGTTCCACCGAGAGCGAGATGCGTCGAAAGTCGCTCTGTGGTTCCTGGTCGAATTGATGGAATTGGACGACATGAGCTTGCTCGACACCCAATGGGCCACGGACCACTTGCGCTCGCTAGGGGTCTCCGAGGTGTCACGAACCGAGTATCTGGGTTTGCTGGGTGTAGCGGTCACCCCGGGGCCGTTGACATGACCTCACTGAGCTGACCGATCGTGCGACAGACGACGGATCTTGCCGGCATACTTTGAGAGTGACGACACCTCGCCACGATGACGCGTGGCTCATGCGCACGTATTCAGGCCACTCCACTGCGAAGGCCTCGAACGCGCTGTACCGCACCAATTTGGCCAAGGGTCAAACTGGTCTGTCAATCGCCTTCGACCTTCCCACTCAGACTGGCTACGACCCCGATCATCTGCTTGCGCGAGGAGAAGTCGGCAAGGTCGGGGTCCCAGTGGCACATCTCGGCCACATGCGCACGTTGCTCGACGGTATTCCGCCCGCAACCATGAACACGTCGATGACCATTAACGCGACCGCAGCGTGGTTGTTGTCGCTGTACGTGGCGAATGCGGAAGAGCATGGTGCTGCCACGTCGCAACTTCGTGGAACGACTCAAAACGACATCGTGAAGGAATATCTTTCGCGTGGAACCTACATCTTTCCCCCCGAAGCGTCTCGTCGTCTCATCGTCGACATGGTCGCATGGTGCACGCACAATGCGCCGAAGTGGAATGCGATGAATGTGTGCTCGTACCACTTGCAGGAAGCTGGTGCGACACCCGTCCAAGAGATCGCTTACTCCCTGGCCACAGCAATTGACGTGCTCGATGCAGTGCGCTCAAGTGGTCAAGTCGACGACGAGCAGTTCGACCAAGTCTTTGGCTCCATTTCTTTTTTCGTGAATGCCGGAATTCGCTTCATCGAAGAAGTGTGCAAGATGCGCGCATTCACTGAATTGTGGGATCGCATCGGTCGCGAGCGCTACGGGGTCACTGACGCGAAGGCACGGCGTTTTCGTTACGGAGTCCAAGTGAACTCACTCGGTCTCACCGAGGCACAACCAGAGAACAATGTCCAGCGCATCGTCCTCGAGATGTTGGCGGTCACGTTGTCGAAACGTGCTCGCGCCCGAAGTGTCCAGTTGCCCGCGTGGAATGAGGCGCTCGGTCTTCCAC
>SXWG01000096.1 GCA_005789925.1 Actinomycetota bacterium
ACCGGAGTTCATCCGTGGGCGCCAGTCGGAACACGTCCGCAGTCAGCGTGCCTCGATCTCGTGCTCACGGCAGCGGGACTGTTGCGCGCCAACTTGAACAAGGTGCAAAGGGTGACGGCACCAGATGTGTCGGGTGGACTTGCGGTGTACGGGCGCAACGGACAGAAGTGCGCACGCTGTGGCGACGTCGTTCGACTCACTCGCCACGGTGAGATGGCTCGGTTGTTGTATTGGTGCCCTGGCTGTCAGATGGCTTTTGAGCCGTTCCCAGAACCCGATTGGTCAGACCCGATTGCTCGTGGCATGGATCCACATCCTGCAGCCACAATGTTCATCAAAGACGTGCTGCACAATCGCGGACCAATCGCGAGTTGAGTGGCGTCTGGCCTGATGGTCAGACAGCGACACGTCCGAGCACGCGGTCAACAGCAATTTCGATGACCCAGCGATCCTCGCGCACTTTCGGTTCGCGGTAACGACGCGCGTACGCCTCACACGCCTCACGAGCAATGGCCGGGTCATTCGTCGCCGACACCGTCCCTTCGAGTGTCAGCCAGCGACCGCCGTCGACTTGCGACACGGCGGCACGACCGCCACGGAGTGCGTTTGCGACCTTCTGTGACGGCGAGAACGTGATGATGCGAACTCTCTTTGCTGTGACGTCATATGTGAAGCCCACGGGAACCACGTGTGGTGAGCCGTCGGCTCGCAACGTGGTGAGTGAAGCCAAATGTCGTTCCGTGAGGAACTGGATGCAGCGTTCGTCGAGATCATCGGGAGACATGTCGCCAGACCTACATCGTGTTCAGTGCAGCCAACACATCAACTTTGGTGGCGCGACGTGCTGGATACGCAGCAGCAAGCACTCCGACCACGAATGCGACGATGAGAATGGTGACAGCACTGCTGATAGGAAGCTCGAACTTGGTGATTCCTTGGTCACGCAAAGACAGGATCACCACGTAACCGAGCACGAACCCGAGCAAGATGCCGGTGACGGCACCGATGAGCGACGTGATGACGCTCTCCCAACGGACAGTGGAGCGCACCTGTCCACGTGTCATGCCCACTGCTCGTAGAAGGCCAATCTCACGCTGACGTTCGTACACGGACAACAGCAAAGTGATGATGATGCCGACGATGGCGATGATGATTGACAAGAAGAGCAATCCGTAGATGAGACCGAGCAACTGGTTCACCTGGGCTGCTTGCTTGTCGATGTACTCGTCCTTGCTGAGCAATGTTCCTGAACCATATGAGTCGACCAGCTTTTGAAGATCGGACCGCAATGCCGCCGAGTCGGTGCCTTCTGTCTTCAAGATGTACACACCGAAGTCGAAACGCGACACAGTTGTTCCCTCGAACAGCTCTGAGCTCACGGTGTAACGGCCAGCCAACTGGTCATTCGCGTACACACCCTCGACGACAAGGTCAACTTGGGTTCCGTCACTCAACTTGGCAGGAATCGTCGAGCCATTGGTCAGGTTGTCACGCTCTGCAGTCTTTTCTGACACGAGCACGCCACTCTTCGATAATGACGTGACTTTCGCATCATCGAGCAGGCCGATATCGAAGATGCCTTCGACGGTCTTCGGATTGATGACGGTTATGAAGCGACCTTTGCCCTCGACCTCGACCACTGATTGTCCGATACCGGTTGCCTGCTTCACACCGTCGATTTTTGCGACGTCGAGTGCAAGCGACGGACTGAGCCCGCCAAAGCCCTGAGCTTCAGAGCTGATGGTGAAGTCACCAGTGAACTGTTCGCCGAACACCCCACGAATTTCGGCTTGGATCGATGCAGCAAGGGCCGTTACCGCGGTGACCAGCGCGACGCCGATGAGCACCGGAGCAGCAGTGCGTGACGTGCGTTTCGGATTGCGCGCAGCGTTCTGTCGCGCCATGCGACCGGTGACACCGCGAAGGCTTGCGATCGGTCGTCCGAGTGTCAGTGCAACGGGACGGGCGACCAACGGTCCGAGAGTGAGTGCACCGATGAAGATGAACAGAATGGCGAGTCCGAGCAGTTCGGTACGTGCTCCACCAATGACGGCACCGATGAGGGCGACACCGCCGAGGAGGGGTGTTCCACCGAGTACCAGTCGAACTCGTAGTTTTCCGGCAGTGTCGAGGGCGGTGTCGCGCATCGCTGCGAGTGGCGGCACGCGACCGGCGCGGAATGCTGGCAACAATGCAGAGACAACCGTGACGATGAGACCGATGATAATTGTCTGCACGATGGTGTTCGTGCCGACGACCAAACCGCTCGACGGAAGGTCGACGCCGATGGCTTTCAACAGCGCAGTGAGCCCCGCTGACAACCCGATGCCTCCGAGCAAGCCGAGCACGGAACCGACGAGACCCACGGCGAGTGCTTCCATCAGCATTGACAACGTGACCTGGCGTCGGCTGGCACCGATGGCGCGCAACAGTGCATTTTCACGTTGACGTTGTGCAGCACTGATGGAGAACACGTTGTAGATGACGAACGATCCGACACCGAGACCGATGAAGGCGAAGATCGTGAGCAAGATTCCGAAGAACGAGAGCGCGGTCTTGATGTCGTCCTGGGTTTCTTTGGTGATTTGTGCACCAGTGATGGTTTCCAAGTTCTTGCCGGTCGGCAAGGCAGCCTGGATCTGTGCGGTTAGTTCTTCATCGGTCATCGTTCCATCACCAACGACGATGACTGCGTCGATGAGACCCGGTTTGGCGAGTAACGACGACGCCGTGTCGACGTCCCACAATGCGAACGTTGCACCGCCTGGCGAGCGCACGTCGCCGTAGTTGGCGATGCCAACGAGAGTGAATTCTTGACTTCCCACGGCGGTGATGACTTTCACCGTGTCACCCAGCACAAACTTGCCCGCTTCAGCACTCGCCTCGTCGAGCGCGACTTCGTTCATGCCCTCCGGGAAACGCCCTTGTGACATCTGCCAGATGTCTGCTTTTGAATCAACGACCGAACTGCCGAATGTGGGCGGGCCATTCCCTTCGTTTCCGAGCGGTTTGCCGTCTTTCCCGACGATGCGTGCGAATGCCTGCAAGTTCGCAGCCGCAGCGTCGACGCCGGGAACCTCGGCGACGACATCGACGAGTGACGTTTCGATGCGTTGACGTTCTTGGAATCCGAAGTCGGTGTCGACGACTTCCGTGGAGCGCACGTACGCGTTCACGTTCTTGAAGACGTCGGAGAACAAGTTATCGAACGTTCGGTTCAACGTCGCAGTGAATACCGACGTCCCGGATAAGAACGCAGTGCCAAGTACGACAGCGATGGACGTGAGAATGAGACGGCCCTTGCGCGCGAGGACCCCCTTCAGGGCTATGCGAAACATCGTGGTCTAGTTACCCAGGCTCTTCAGGTGGTCGAGCACCTTTGCTGCCGTCGGCTCGCGCATCTCGTCGACGACTTTGCCGTCGGCAAGGAACAGGATGCGATCTGCGTATGCAGCAGCAACCGGATCATGTGTGACCATGACGATGGTCTGTCCGAGGTCGGTGACAGCGCGTCGCATAAACGTGAGGATCTCAGTACCTGTCGTCGAGTCGAGATTTCCCGTTGGTTCGTCGGCAAAGATGATGCTCGGACGCGATGCGAGTGCGCGCGCGACTGCCACGCGTTGCTGTTGTCCACCGGACAGCTCGCTCGGTCGGTGTGTGAGCCTGTCCCTGAGATGCACGGTCTCAATGATTCGTGCGATCCATTCGGCGTCACCGTCTTCGTTGCCGAGCAGCAACGGAAGTTTGATGTTTTCCTCTGCGGTCAGTGTCGGCACGAGGTTGAACGCTTGGAAGATGAACCCGATTTTGGTGCGACGAAGAACGGTGAGGTCTTTGTCGTTCAACTTCGCCAGATTGACGCCATCGACATACGCATCACCGCTGGTGAGTTCGTCAAGACCGGCAATGCAGTGCATGAGGGTCGACTTTCCCGACCCTGAGGGACCCATGATGGCGGTGAATTCACCTTTGCGAAACTCGACTGACACGTCGTTCAACGCGTAAACGGCGCTGTCGCCCGATCCGTAGACCTTGGAGGCGCCGACGACTGCCGCCGCGGCATTCGACCCTGGCGGGGGAGGTGGTGGCAGGGTCGTGGAAGAGGTCTGATTGTCAAGGGGGGACATGCAATTGGTCTACCAGTTTGACCACTGTTTTATTCCCGTGGGACCACGTGATGTGGTCCCACGGGACAATTCATCGGGTGGCTACTTCTTGTTCGGCTGCGCAAGAACGCGCAGGTATGGCTTGAGGGTCTTCCAACCTTGAGGAAACAGTGTCTTTGCCTCGTCATCAGACACTGCTGCGCCGATGATGACGTCTTGACCGTCTTTCCAGTTCGCCGGAGTGGCCACTTTGAAATTGGCGGTCAATTGCAGAGAGTCGATCACGCGGAGGATTTCGTCGAAATTGCGACCGGTGGATGCCGGATAGGTGATGGTGAGTTTCACCTTCTTGTCAGGTCCGATGACGAACACGGAGCGCACAGTGAATGTGTCGTTCGCATTCGGATGGATCATGTCGTACAAGTCGGAGACTTTGCGATCAGGGTCGCCGATCATCGGGAAGTTGACCGGTGTTCCCTGCGTCTCTGCGATGTCTTCTTCCCATTTCACGTGTGAGTCGACAGGGTCAACGGACAGACCGATGACCTTCACGTTGCGCTTGTCGAATTCGGGCTTGATACGAGCCACGTAGCCGAGCTCAGTGGTGCACACGGGGGTGAAGTCTTTCGGGTGGCTAAAGAGCACGCCCCACGAATCGCCCAACCAGTTGTGGAACGAAATCGTGCCCTGCGTGGTCTCAGCGGTGAAGTCCGGAGCGGTGTCGCCCAATCTGACTGCCATGTTGTTCTCCTTCTCAGAGCGGCCCAGATACGGGCCGCAGACGTCGGTGGCGTCACGATACAGAGGATTTACTAAAACCCGACTACTTTGGTCGGGATTTAGTCCTTCAGTCTGATTATCGACCTGTGGTCGGGGTGGCCAGGGACTCCGTGATGAGTTTTCCGACGGAGGCGATCAAGTGATCGATCGACACCTCGGGCGGCAATTTTTGAGTGAGGGGCCCGTCGATCAACAAAGTGGCCAGCCCGTGAGCCTGAGACCAGAGGAGCACCGGGAGTGTGAGGGACTCTGTCGGTGATTTCGTTCGCGGGTCGACGAGTGTCGCAAAATCCAACAGCGTGAGAAATCCCTCGTCTGCGGCCAGTCGAGTTGCATCGTGTGTGGCGACGCCGCAGATGTCGGAACGAAACATAACTTTGTAGTGTCCCTGGTGCTTCCTCGCAAAGTTCACATAAGCGCGAAGACCGTCGGCGAGAGGTTGACGTGTCGAATCGAGAATGGCTCGAAACTCTTTCGTGAATTGACGAAATCCCTCTTCTGAAATCGCAGCAAAGATTCCGGCACGATCGACGAAGTAGTGGTACGGCGCCTGGTGGCTGATGTCGGCGCGTCGCGCAACTTCTCTCATCGAGAGTGCATCGGGTCCGTCGTGAGCGATGATGTCGATCGCCGCATCGAGCACAAGTCGCTTCACGTCAGCCTGCTCCGGTGTTGCGACTTCTTTCCGACTGGCCATGGCACTAAAGGTACAACTTGACATTGTCTAAAAATGCTCCTAGACATTGTCAAGTATGAATTCTTCGATGGAACGGGCCTATGCCCGACGGTGGTGGGTGCTCGTCGTCCTCAGTATCAGTTTGTTTCTCGTCGTCGTCGACAATCTGATCGTCAACGTCGCACTTCCGACGCTGCAGCAAGAGTTGAATGCGTCGACATCTGGTCTCCAATGGATCGTTGACAGCTACAGCCTCGTTTTTGCAGGACTGTTGCTTGCAGGTGGCGGGCTTGGCGATCGATTCGGGCGCAAAGGCGCACTTCAGGCCGGTCTTGTTTTCTTTGCACTGTGCAGTGCTGTTGGCGCATTTTCTGATTCGACAGGGGAGTTGATCTTCTGGCGTGGAGCGATGGGCATCGGTGCAGCGCTCGTCTTTCCGGCGACGCTCGCGATCATCACCAACTTGTTCATCGACCCCATCGAGCGAGCCAAAGCCATCGGCATCTGGTCAGCAGTGTCGGGTATGGCAGTTGCATTCGGTCCGATCGCTGGCGGATTCCTTCTCGAACATTTCTGGTGGGGATCAGTGTTCCTGATCAACGTCCCCATCGTTGCGGTGGCGCTTCTCGCGGGTGCGTATCTCATCCCCACTTCTCGCGACCCGGGTGCCCATCGCATGGACATTGTCGGGTTGCTCCTCTCGGTGCTTGCCGTCGCGTCACTCGTGTTCACCGTCATCGAGTCGCCACATTGGGGATGGGGCTCTCGTTCCTCGAACGTCGGATTTCTCATCGCGATCCTCGCGTTCATCATGTTCATCAAGTGGGAGTTGTCGCGAAACGAGCCACTTCTCGATGTGAGTTTCTTCAAGAATGCGCGCTTCAGTGCAGCAACTGGAAGTATCGGAATTGCATTCTTCTGTTTGTTCGGTTTCACGTTTCTGGTGACGCAGTACTTCCAGTTCGTGAGAGGGTACGACACGCTCAGCGCAGGAATTCACACACTTCCATTTGCAATCGGAGCAGGAGTGACTGCACCATTTGCCGCACGAGCGGCACTTCGCTTCGGCACAAAACGAGTGGTCACACTCGGGCTCGTCAACATGGCGATTGGGTTCACCATCGTGAGCACCGTCGACGCTGACACTGCGTATTGGGGCCCAGTGATCATTTCGATGCTCTTCATGGCGAACGGACTCTCACTCGTCACATCACCAGCGACAGATGCGGTGATGGGTTCACTCCCGCTCGACAAAGCTGGAGTTGGGTCTGCGGTCAATGACATCAGCCGCGAAGCAGGTGGAACACTCGGCGTGGCAGTCATCGGATCTGTCTTCGTCTCGTTGTGGACTCCAGCTATCTCGTCAAAGTTCGAGTCGATTCCAGGACTCGTCGACGCTTTGCCTGACGGTGTCTTTGAGGCGTCACAAGAGTCTGTTGGTGCTGCGTTCATGGTCGTGCAGCAATCACCGGAATCTTTGCAGCAAGTCGTTCAAGGCGCAGTCAGTGACGCATTCATGAATGGTTTCGGTAATGCCACACTTGTTGCAGCAGGTATGGCAGCGGTGGGTGCAATCTGCGCGTGGCTCTTCCTGCCGGCACGGCCGACAGCGTGAACGCACATCATCCACATCTACGATGACGAGGTGACTGCGAGTAGCCCGAGAGCCATGATCCTGGACGGCAAGGTGGCTCGCGAGCGTATTCTCGAAGGTCTCGCCGAACGACTGCACCGCGCCGGCTCCCCGAACGTCTGTCTTGCCACGGTGCTCGTGGGCGACGATGCACCGAGCCGTACTTATGTGGGGAGCAAGCACCGCACTGCGGGGGCAATCGGCATTCAATCGGTCGGAGTCGAACTCTCTGGTGACACCACACAGGAACGTCTTGAAGACGAGGTACGACGTTTGGTGAACGATGTAACGGTGCACGGAATCTTGGTGCAGCTGCCGTTGCCTGATCATCTTGACGCTGAAGCAGTGTTACGACTCATTCCGGCAGAGAAAGACGTCGATGGTCTCACTGATGCGTCACTTGGTCGACTGGTGCGCAGCGTGGATGGTCACGTCGGTTGCACACCGCTCGGAGTCTTGCGACTGCTGCAGCACTATGGAATTGAAACTTCAGGGAAGACCGCGGTCGTGATCGGACGTTCGACGTTGGTGGGCCTTCCCTTGTCGATTCTTCTTGCGCAAAAGGGCATCGACTGCACAGTGACACTTGCACACTCACGCACTCGCGATTTGGTTGAAGTCTGTCGCCGTGCGGACATCGTGGTGTCTGCCACCGGCGTCGCGCGCAGTATCGGTGCAGAACATGTCTCACCCGGTGCAGTCGTGATCGATGTGGGCATCTCGCGCACGGAAAAAGGCATCGTCGGTGACGTCGATTTCGATGCGGTTCTCGACATCGCCTCGGCGGTCACGCCGATGCCGGGAGGCACGGGTCTCATGACAGTGGCGTGCCTGATGGAGAACACTGTCAACGCTGCACGTATGCAAGGCGTGCAGGTCTGATCAGCGCAACTTGCGGCCAATCGGCAAGATCGCAGGCAGTTCCTTCATCATGACGTCGTAGCCCGGTCGACGCTCAAGTGAACGCTTGTCCATGATCGGCACCGACGCCGTGCGCAGTAACACCGTCATCAACACGGGGCTGACGAGAGTCCACCACCACGCCGCCGGGTGCCCAGCGACACCGATGATCCACATGCCCCACCACGCGCAGAGCTCGCCGAAGTAATTCGGATGACGGGCGAGCGACCAGAGACCAGATCGGCACGGACCGGTGTTCGTGAGGCGATGTGATCGCAATTGTTCGTCGGCGATCAACGAGATCATTGCACCACCAACGATGACGATGGCACCGACGACATCCAACGCGTTGAAGTCGCGGGTGCCGAGCGTGAGTGCTGCGTACAAACTGATGCTGCCGCTCCACACCTGAAGCGTGGGGAAGACATGCACGACGGTGAGGTTGTTCATGAACCATGACATGCCGGTGTCTTTGCGCATCTGCACGTAACGCCAGTCCTCGTGGTCGAACCCAGGCCACCCTCGCGCCCAATTCGACGTGAGTCGCACGCCCCAGATCGTGACTGCGATGAGCGCAATCGCAACTCGCTCACCTGGCACCCCGGTTCCACGAACAGCAAAGCCCCATCCGAGGAGAATGGGTGCGGTACTCCAGTAAGCGTCGTAGAGACTCCCATTTCTCAACATGCATGACAGAACAAAAATCACGGTGGTCGTGATGAAGTCAACAATGAGTGTCGCCCACAGCGGATGAAGTCCGTCAAAGACCGGGAAGAAGGAGATCGCGATCACGATGAGGAGCGCGTACACGGCTGCCACGATGGCAAGAGCGCGTGGCTTGGCCAGATGTGCGAGCGGACTTGTGGCGTTGGTCATGACGCGAGGCTAGTTGTGCGCCCCGACCGGCTTTGCCGATGGGGTTTCCGTATCCTTGCAGGGTGAGCGTTCGCCGAGCCCTGCTGCACACGCTGCTTGCGTGCACTGTGTCGTCGGTGATGGTCGGGAACAACTCAGCTCGTGCAGTCACCGAGTCGGCACGCGAGGACCTTGAGGCCGGTCGCTACATCGTGGTCGTGCGCGAGGGAATGTCGGCCGCGTCAGTCGCAGCCCGCTCACCTCATGTTGTCGGAGTGTCAGCGGTGTTCAACGATGCCATCGACGGCTTTGTCGCAGAATTCACGGAAGAACAGATCGAGGCGCTCACTGACAATCCGACAGTCGCATATGTGGCCGAAGATGCAGTGCTCAGTGTGGCGGCCACACAAACAAGTTTGTCGCAATCTGGTCAATGGGGTCTCGACGTGCTCGATGACCGTACGTTCGCCGGTGACCAGACATATGAATATGTGGAAGATGGAACTGGTGTCGATGCCTACGTGTTCGACACAGGCATTCGCAAGACTCACAGCGAGTTTTCACGGCTCGGTCTCACGACCGGCACGTGGGATGTGTGTTCAAGCACGGCTCTCGCATCAGCGGTGGGCTGTTATGCCTCGCGCTATGCGACAGTCGCTGGAGAAGACCAAAACGGACACGGCACACACGTAGCGGGACTTCTCGGTGGCACTATCTCGGGCGTTGCAAAGAATGCGCGCGTCATCCCGGTGCAAGTTCTCGGAGAAGAGGGCAGCGGATATCTGAGCGACATCATCTCGGGGCTCAATTGGGCGGTGTCGCACCATCCCGCGAATCGACCTGCAGTCGGCAACATGAGCCTTGGTGTTGCTATTTCATCAATCAGTTCAAACAGTCTCAGCGCACTTGACACAGCAGTGAAGAACATGATGAACGACGGCATCGTTGGTGTCGCCGCCTCGGGCAACTCCGGAGTCGAAGCGTGTGGGTATGTTCCTGCGGCAACTGCTGGGACAATCTCGGTCGGAGCAGTGCGGAATACCGCGGGTCAACTGGCTGAAACGTGGTGGTCGAACTACGGCGAGTGTGTCGACATCTTTTCGCCCGGTAGAGACATCCGCTCCGCCGACTACGCATCGGACAGTGGATTCAAGTTGCTGTCAGGAACATCGATGGCTGCACCATTCGTTGCCGGAGTCGCCGCGATCTACTTGCAGAGGTATGTCACAACTAATGGTGCAGCGCCGACTTCGATCACCCCTATTTGGGAGTCAATTCGTGACAACGCCACGTATTGCGAAGTTGCCTACTACGCAACTTCCCGCACGAAGCAGACCCCGAACCGCATGCTGCACGTTGGCTCGAGTGCAGGTCGCACCTGTCCACCAAAGTCCGTGGCAGTGTCGAACTCTGGCGGAAATGCGACTGTCACGTGGACGGCACCTGAGTACAACAACGGTTCAGCTCCGACTGGTTACACGATCACCATTACGCCATCAGCTGGGGTCGGTGCGTGTAACTATGTCGCACCGACCTTGTCCTGTACTGCCACAGGCGGCATCACGAACGGAATCTCATACAGCGTGTCGGTGAAAGCCCAGAACAGTGCCGGTGACAGCCAACCGCTCACGGTGTCCTTCGTCGGCGCAGGTCCTGCGGCCACTGGCGGATATGTCGTCGGTGTCGTCGCGTCCATGCCATCTGAACCAGCAGGAGCGAATCCG
>SXWG01000097.1 GCA_005789925.1 Actinomycetota bacterium
CCTCAAGGCCGAACTCGCAGACCTTCTCGAGCACGTCGCGTTCGGCCTGGCTGACGTGCGTCGAGCCTTCAAATTGAGTCACGTCCCACACATCTCGGTCGTCGGGCGCAATGTTGAAGTCGCCCGCGACGACGACTCTGTCGCTACTCGTGGCAGTCGCTTCGAGATGCTTCCGGAGTCGCGTCATCCAGGAGAGTTTGTAGGTGTAATGGTCATGGTCCAGTGCGCGGCCATTCGGCACATAGACCGAGGAAACCTTAACCCCACCGCACATCGCGGTGATGATGCGCGCCTCTGTGTCCTGCTCGACACCCGTGGCGAAGTTCGACACGACATTCGACAAGCCGACCTTCGACACGATCGCCACGCCATTCCACTGCCCTTGTCCGAAGTGGGTGCTCTCGTAACCGAGCGCTGCGATGGCTTCGGTTGGGAACTTGTCCTGCGCCAATTTGGTCTCTTGAATGCAGAGAACATCCGGCGACACGTCGGCGAGCCATTGTTCGACGCGTGGAAGACGTGCCTTCAGTGAATTGACGTTCCAAGTGGCGACGAGCACCCTTCAACCGTAGTGAACGACTGGTCGGGTCAACGACCCTTGCGCGACTTGGAAGTCTGTGTTTGGCGGGCGCCAGATTTCTTGGGGGTCTGCTTTGTCGGCGGTTTTTTCTGTCCCGCGAGTGCAGCTTTAGTTGCCGGACGCTTCTTTGCTGGTACAACTTTCTTGATCGCATCAGTCGGCTTCGATGTGGCCGCTCTCGACTTCTTCGTCGCCGGCTTGGACGAAGAGCTCTTTGACGCAGACTTCTGAGATGCGACTGCCGACGCTGCGACCATAGCGGGAAGACCAAGTTCAATGCTTCTACGCGCCGGGGTGAATCCCGCGACGACAAGTTGCACGGTCTGACCGATTTCGAGGTGGTCTCGCGCACTTCGCGGCGGAGGGGACGCCAGAAGACGAAGTGGTACATAACCGCGCACGTCACCAATCGAAACGGTCGCACCATGTGCGGAGTAGGCGTCGACCACAGCTTTCACTTGCGTACCGATCGGACACTTCTCGACGAAAGTGAGAAACGGCAACACCTCATTCGCCGCGCGTGACGAACTCGTCGTCGCTTTCGGTGCAGGTGCAGCCGGACGCATCGCCGGTGAAGCCGCGCGACTTGCCGGCGGTGGACCTTTGGGGACCGGCATCGGTTGCGAAGCAGCAACACTCACTTTGCGCGGTGCCTTCTCGACGACCGCGCCACTCTTCACAGATCGGCGACTTGTGGGCCCGCGTACAGGAAGTCGTTCCACGAACACCCAGCCGACATGGGGCACCGGCTTCCCACCGATCAAACGGCCAGGGGTGAAGAGCCACGGATACTTACCGTGGAACTCCTGATAACTGTCGTTGGACAGAATCGCCCCTTTCACCTTCTCGGCCACTGACAAGACGAACGCATCACCTCGCCCGATGGCTCCGGCGGGAGGCGCAACAAGTTCGTTGTTCGAAATCGCTTCTTCGAAGTCGCGCAATTCCTTTTTGTGGATGCGATAACCGAAGGTCGCATCGACGATGACGGACACCTTGGTTTTCGGAAACTCTTTCATGAACACCAGGACGGCCTCGTTCAACTGGGCGAGACTGGGTTGGCTCCGGCCTTCTGTGGCGATGTTTGACCCATCGACGATGACGTGCTCTTGCATGACCTCGTCAGTCAACCATCCCAGGTGCCCAACGGTGAGTCTCCCCTACGCTGACGAGGTGGCGGAACGACAGTTTTCAGCGATTTTGTGGGATTTCGGGGGCGTAATCGTCTCCAGCCCCTTCGACGCGTTCAACCGATTCGAACTTGAGCGCGGCCTTCCCCATGGCTTCATCCGGTCAGTGAACACCCACAACCCGCTCGACAACGCCTGGGCCCGACTCGAGCGCAGTGACATCTCGCCGTCTGAATTCGACGCTCTCTTCGCAGAGGAGAGCGAGCATCTCGGGCACCGCATCCAAGGTCGCGAGGTGTTGTCACTACTCGTCGGCACACCACGGCCGAGGATGGTGAATGCGCTCGACCGAACTCGTGAATCTGGTTACACCATTGCATGCCTCACGAACAACGTGTCTGTATCGCGCGATGATGGACCTGACGTCGAGGCGTCGACCGAGGTGCAGCACATTCTCGGAAAATTCCATCACGTGGTCGAGAGCAGCAAGATCGGTGTGCGTAAGCCGGAGCCACGTTTCTACGAAATTGCGTGCGCCACCGTCGGCGCCACACCGTCGCAATGCGTGTTCCTCGATGACCTCGGCATCAACTTGAAACCAGCAGCCGCTCTCGGAATGCACACCATCAAAGTCGTCGACCCCGATGTGGCATTGGACAAACTTGCTGAGCTGTTGAAACTTCCGCTGTGACGTGATTAGACGCCGTCGAAAGTGGCATCCATCAGATCAGCGAGTTCTTGGTCGTGGATCGTCTTCGAACCAGTCGCCGGGCTACCCGATTCGACACGCGCCACATGGCGCAGGTCGTATCCCTGTTTCTTCAGTCGCCAGATGCGATGTTCGACGAAATGCCATGGACCCATGTTCTCTGGCTCTTCCTGCAACCACACCACCTCGCGTGCAGACGGGTACGCCTTCAATGCC
>SXWG01000098.1 GCA_005789925.1 Actinomycetota bacterium
GTCGCCTCATCCCACTCCCGCTCATTCCGTTGTGGGACGTGCAACTCGCTGCAGAGGAAATTCGCAAGAACGCCGCGCGTGGTGCGACTGCAGTTGCATTCTCTGAGATCACGGCGAAACTCGGGCTTCCGACTTTGCACAGTGGTTACTGGGAACCTTTCTTCGAAGCATGTGAAGAGACCAACACCATCATCTGCATGCACATCGGCTCATCCAGTCAGATGCCAGCGACTTCGTCAGATGCTCCACCAGCAGTCGCAGCCACACTCAGTTTTGGTAACGCGATGAGCTCGCTCTCTGACTTCCTCTTCAGCGGAGTGCTCGTTCGCCATCCGAACTTGAAGTTGGCATACAGCGAAGGCCAGATCGGCTGGGTGCCCTACATCCTCGAGCGCGCCGACGACGTGTGGCACGAACACCGTGCGTGGGGCGGAGTCAAAGAGATCGTTCCTGAACCGCCGAGCACGTATTGGCACCGGCAGATTTACGGTTGCTTCTATCGCGACCGCCACGGTCTTGAGAGCCTTCACCGCATCGGCGAGGACAATGTCACGTTTGAAACGGACTATCCGCACACCGACAGCACATGGCCATTCACCAAGAAGATCTTCGAGGAGCAGGTCCAGGACCTCTCCGACGAGCTCGTCTACAAGTTGGCTCGTGGCAATGCCATCAAGATGTTGAACCTCGACCCGGTCACGGGTCGCTGGCGCAAGCCGTAGTCAGAGGGTGCGGTGACGGGGGTGCCGCTTCCTGAACACGTCGAGGCGATAGCCAAGAAAGTAAACAACTGGGGTCGCTGGGGACGCGACGACCAACTGGGCACTTTGAATTTCATCGACGAGTCTGCGCGGCTGCGCGGCGTGAATTCAGTTCGAACCGGACGCGCATTCGCACTCGGACTTCCGCTTGACGAGAACGGTCCGCAAATGGGTTTCGTGAAAGGTCGGGACAATCCCGTGCACACGATGGTGATGGTCAACGAGCCATCGCAACCCGGTAGCACCGGTTGTTGGAACGACGACGCGATCACGATGGGGGTGCAAGCCTGCACCCACTGGGACGCGTTGTCGCACGCCAGCCTCGACGGACAGTTGTACAACGGGCACCCTGCATCGGCGATTACATCTGAAGGTGCCGCATTGTGCGGCATCGACGTCATTCCAACAATCGTGAGCCGCGGCATCTTGCTCGACGTCGCGCGCGCACGCGGAGTCGACCGCCTCCCCGGAGGACACGCGATCGGCCCTGACGACCTCGACGCGGCGCTCGCACTGACTGGTCTCACAATCGAACCCGGAGACATCATCTTGTTGCGCACCGGCCACATGCAGGTGTTCCTGAGCGGCGACAAGTTGAACTACGCCATCACCGCACCAGGACCCGGCATCCATGCCGCCGAGTGGATGCACCGCCACAGTGTCGCTGCGCTCGCACTCGACAACCTCATTTTCGAGGTCTTTCCGTGTGAGAGCAAAGACGCCTGGTTGCCGGTGCACTTCCTCCATCTCGTGCACATGGGAATGATCCAAGGCCAGAACTGGAACCTCGAGGAACTCGCTGATGACTGCGCGAGTGATGGGCAATACGATTTTCTCTTGAACGCTTCACCAGAACCCATCACCCGAGGAACAGGGTCGATGGTGAATCCGGTGGCAGTCAAGTAGCGGCGACACGTCGCGCACAACACGGGGGAAATTGCACATGGCGTTGAACGAAATTGATCTGACGTCCATTCCGACGGTCGCGTCTCAACTTCGAGCCAGACTTGGTGACGGCCGCATGGGATACGTGCTCGATGATGAGCGCTACACGTGGCATGAAGTGGCGATGCAATCCGCGGTTCGAGGTGCGATGTTGCGGCAATTGCTTCGGCCAGGCATTCCTCACATCGGAGTGCTGCTCGAGAACACTCCTGAGTACCTGTTGTTGGCGGGTGGCGCCGCATTCGCCGGTGGCGCGATTGTCGGTATCAATCCCACACGTCGTGGCGAAGAACTGGCAAAAGACATCAGACATGCCGATTGTCAACTCATCATCACTGACAATCAAAGTCGGCACATGCTTGAAGGCCTCGACCTCGGTGACGTACACACGACGTTGTATGTCGACTCTGACGAGTACCGGGCACTCTTCGCCCAGCATGCCGATGTCGGCGTGCAGGCGCCCGACGAAGACCCCAGCCCCATGGCACCACTCTTTCTGCTGTTTACCAGCGGCAGTACGAGTGCACCGAAACTGGTGGTGTGCAGCACCGCTCGTATGGCCATCTCCGGAATCCGTGCAGCTGAGATCACTGGCGTGACCCGTGACGACATCTGTTATTCACCGATGCCCCTCTTCCACGGAAATGCCCTCATGGCACTGTGGTCTTCCGCACTGCACTTCGGTGCACCAGTGGTGTTGCGTCGAAAGTTCTCTGCCTCGAAATTCCTCGACGACATTCGAGAGCATGACGCCACGTTCTTCACCTACGTGGGTCGCACCATCGCCTACATCCTCGCCCAACCAGAGACGCAATTCGACGCGAAGAACAATCTCCGCGCCGGCTTTGGCACCGAAGCAAGCATCCTCGACCGAAAATTGTTCGAAGAACGATTCAATTGCAAACTCATCGAAAGTTACGGAAGCAGTGAGAACGGTGTCATCATCGGTCTGACACCTGATTCTCCCCCCGGCTCTCTCGGTCTTCCTCGAAACCCCGCAGACGAGATCATCGTCGTCCATTCAGAGACGGGTGAAGAGTGTGAGCGTGCACGCTTCGACCAGCATGGGGCACTTCTCAACCCGACAGAAGCCATCGGTGAATTGGTGAACAAGACTCCGGGTCAGGCGTTCGAGGGCTACTACAACAACAAAGAAGCCACTGAGTCACGCATGCGCGGTGGCTGGTTCTGGAGCGGTGACCTCGGCTACCGCGATGCTGACGGCTTCTTTTACTTCGCTGGTCGTAATGCCGACTGGTTGCGCGTCGACAGTGAGAATTTTGCATCATCGCCAATCGAAGA
>SXWG01000099.1 GCA_005789925.1 Actinomycetota bacterium
CATCGTTCAACAGATGACCGACTTTGAGTGCCGCGAACGTGATGGTGCGGTCAGCGAGCAACACTCCACCGTCACACGTGCCGATATTCGTGTTCAGCCCACTCGGAACATCGACGGCGAGCACGGGTACACCGAACACGAGCGGTGGCTCCCACGTTCCACGAAACCCTGTTCCGTACGCCGCATCGATGACGAGAGCCGCGCGTTGCGAATCGATGACTTCATCGGCTGCATCGTCTGCAGCAATTACCTCGACAGCGGCTCCCCTGTCGCGAAGTCGGCGAGCAGCGACCTTGCCATCTGCGCCATTGCTGCCCTTCCCCGCGATGACCACGACCCGTTTGCCGTAGGCGCCGCCCAGCATGCGCAGCGCCGCGAATGCGACGGCCGCACCTGCACGCTCAACCAACACTTCATGGCCATTGGCGCCGAGTGCAGCAATCTGCGCCTCGTCGGCATGACGCATCTGGCTGACGGTGACGACTGGAATCACCCTCCAAAGCGTACGGAGGAACCGAGCGGAAGGCTCTCAGAGGGCGGCGACGACTGCCACTGCCACCGAATCGGTGTGGCTGATGGACACCATCCAACTCGACACGCCGGCCTCGCGCGCCAATTCTTGAGCACGACCTTCGACATGCAGCACAGGTGCACCAGATTCGGCGCGGTCGACCCACACGTCGTGGAACCCGAACGCACCGAGCCCCACACCGAGTGCTTTCATTGTTGCCTCACGCACTGCGAACCGAGCAGCAAGAGATCGCGGATCGTTAGCACGCTCGTCGAGACTCTCGAGCTCGGTGGTCGTGAACAGGCGCTCTCGCATGCCGGGTCGTCTGTCGAGCAACGAACGAAATCGTTCGACGTCGACGGCGTCGATACCGATACCTCGCATGACAGTTACTTCGTGCGCCAGTGATCTGCTGTCTCGGACACCGGCAGAATCAACAAGTCTGCGATGGAGATCTCGGCAAGCCGATCGTCGCGGAACGAGGCTTCCGTCTCTGTGACCCAGTCGACAAGGCGGTCATAGCGACGGTCGTAACCCTGCAACACGTTCTTCACAGCGGTCGCCGTCAACTTGTCGTGGAACGACACATGGAGAAGCGTGAGACCAGTGGTCTGAGAACCCTTGATCTCAGGCACAAGAATCACCGTGCGACCGTCACTTCGCCCACGAGCTACCAACACTTCCTGTTCGCTCGCCACACGGCGCTTTGTTCCGACCAACGAGTTGCTGGAGTCGACACGCGACTTCAAGTCGCGAGCCATGCCACCCCGGTCGACAATCGAGATGGTGGCAGAGCCGGCAACCACGTCACCTTCGATGCGGTAACGCGTGTATCCGTTCACAGCGCTCACCGCACCATCGAGTGCGGCAAGAACTTTCATCGTTCCGTAGGAGAGGCGATCACGCGATGTGCCAGCGTCGATCACCGCGCGCACGAGTGCACGGTCAAGCAGACCTTCCTCACTTCGTGAGATTCTGACGGTGACGGTCTTGGCTTGGTGCTTAATTGCATCGATGGGTCGCGTCAATTCATCGATGCCGCGAGTGAGTGCAGAAACGAGGTCATCAAGAAGCACCTCTGGTGATGCCACTCGACCGGTGTCACGCTGGTACGACTCAAGTGGTGACGATGCTGTGACCGTGCGCAGCAGCGACACGATGCGCACGGCAGTCGAGGCTTCGAGGTTGCCGTCGTACTGGCCGGTCTGCAGCGCATTGAAGAACGTCTGCATCGGTGTGACAATCGCATCGTGCACACGGGCAAGCGCATCGTCTGCTTGAGCACCGCGCTCCACCACATGTTCGATGGCCTCGCGAGCGGCTCGCAACGGACGAGCGAGAGAGTCGATGGCGAGCGCGGCTTCATAGCCGAACAAATGCCCGGCCATCGCTGACAGCACAAAGGCCAGGCTTGACTCCACGACCGGAACCGAAATCACGGCGCTCGCACTGTCAAATCGCGATTCACCTTCTGACGCGACGACGATCGGTAGAGCCTTGTGTGCCTTGTAGATGGCCACTTCTTTCGCCACATCGGTCGCCGTTCCGTCGGCAAGACCTGCAGCGCACACCAAGATCATCGGCTCGCATGACAAGTCGATGTGCTTCTTGTCTTCGGTCACGTCACAAGAGATGGACTTGTAACAGAGCTCAGACAATTTGATGCGAACTTCATGCGCAGCAACCGTGTTCGGTCCATTCCCCACCACTGCCCAGTACCGGCGAGATGGAGCGAAGCGATGAGCAGCATCGGCGATGACGGGTCGCAGACTGATGACTTTTTCCATCGCCGCCGGCATGTCGCGCAGTGAACGGACGACGCGATCCGCGGCCTCGCGATTGACGTGACCTGAGGCTTCAGCAATTGCGCATGACAAGAGAGCACCCGCTGCGACTTGCGCATAGAAGGCTTTCGTGCTGGCCACACTCATCTCGACGTCGCGGCCATCAGATGTGTAAAGAACACCGTGAGCCTTGTTCGCCAATTCCGATCCGCGGCGATTCACGATCGCGATGACCGAGGCACCACGGTTCTTGAGCAAGTCCACGGTTCGATTGGTGTCGGTGGTCGTACCACTTTGGCTGACGGCCACGACCAATATGTCCGACATGTCTGTGCGCATGTCGAATCCCGACAGCTCGGTCGCGGTGAGTGCATCGACGTGGATGCGCCCGTCAGACACAGCTGACAACACAGCGACCATCGATGTTCCGGCAACGGCTGCGGTGCCCTGCCCGATGACACGAACTCGCGTGATCGTGCCGTCTGCCAGTTTCTGACGAATGTCATCGGGAAGTGTGTCCGTACCAAGGTCGGCGTGCATTCCTCCATCGCGCTCAACGATGCGACCACGCAGGGTCTTACGAAAACTGCGTGGCGCCTCGAGGATCTCTTTCAACAGGAAGTGCGGAGCATCGCCGCGATTGATGTCACGTGTGGTGACTTCCGCAGTGACGACTGAATCTCCTGCAATTGGCAGTGCAGTTCCGTCATACGCCGACATGGTGAGACCGTCGAGGCTTCCTGCACCGTCGGCATCGAGCACCACGATCTGTCCACGGCTTGCTGGTTGGTCGGCATGCGCGAGTGCTTCGCCGTCCATACGCACGTATCGAATCGTCTCTTCGACCACGCCATAGGGCTCACTCGCCACGATGTAGCGATCCTCTGCAAGACCGATGCACAAACCCTGCCCACTTCCATGGAGGGCGAGCAACATCGTGCTCGGCGAATCTGCGCTCACGAGACCGATTGCCACGGAACCTTCGAACGACGACACTGTCTTGCGGAACGCCTCGGTCAACTCGTTCTCTGCACGGAACCGCTGCACGAGAGCAGGGATGACTTTTGCATCGGTGGTGATGGGGTCAGCGAATTTGAGCGAGTGTCGCACTTTCAGATCGGCGTGGTTGTCGACGTCACCGTTCAGGACACCGATGGCCACCGTGGACGCTGAGTCGTCGTCTTCCTCGCTTGTGACGGGGTGCGCGTTCGGTTCGGAGATGATGCCGACACTCGCCCACCGCGTGTGACCGAGCACCGTCGTTCGCACGCCTGGCAGCGACAGTGCATGTCGCAACAACTCGTCGTCCATGACAGATGACCGCATCTTGCGCGTGTTGTCACCCAGCTCACCGATTTCAGCAGCGGCTTTGTAGACGAACACGAGCGAGCGGCCTTGAGCACGCACACTGTTGTTGGTGAACAACGGGTCGCCGACACGTTCACGCAACATCGAAGCAATCGGTTCACTTGTGGGGTCGAGCGCATCGCCCCACACGATGACTCCGACACCCGCGGAGTCGCGGCCGCGCACCTCGAGTCGATCGAGAGCAGAGAGAGCCTGTTGAATGCTGAAGTATCCGCACAAGGCCCCCGACGATGCATGGCGACCAGCCAATGCATGCACGGCGTCAGCGGTGCGCAGACGATCACGACGCAATGACCACAACGGATCGCGCACCGCAGCGACAAGGGCGGCCTCGGCTTCGATGTGGGCAGGACGTCCCGTCAAGGAATCGATGCGACCGTCTTCCTCGGCGGCATAGGCGTCGAGTGCGTCGAGGCGCGATGTCATCGCCGCCACGAGCTCGTGGTTCCCGGCAAGTGCTTGCATTCCGGCGTCTCCGCGCAACAACTCGTCGACCGTGCGCAGATGTCGAGCGACTGTCGCATTGTCACCGCGCGCTGTGATAGCGGCGTCAAGCCCGGTCAGTACCTCATCACGATGTGGTACTGCGCGACCCGTCGGACGGGAGACGATGCCGATGATGCCGCACATAGTTCGAGATTAGTGAGCCACATCTGCCGCACGGACGGCATCAGCGAGCGTCTCGGCCACTTCTCGCGCAAGTTCGGCTGTTTCAGCCTCGACCATGACGCGAATGACCGGTTCGGTGCCCGAAGCACGAAGCAACACTCGCCCATTTCCCGCCAGCAGTCGTTCTGCCGTCGCCACTTGTTCTGCCAGCACGTCGGCTGGATCAGCAATCTTGTTGTTCGTACGAACATTGACAAGAACCTGCGGATAGGAGACCATCACGTCTCGCGACACCTGCAAGAAGTCTGACTTCGTACGTTGAAGTTGTTCAGCGAGCATGAGGCCAGCCAGTAATCCGTCACCTGTCGTGGCATGTGCCGCGTAGATGATGTGACCGCTTTGTTCACCACCCAACACCAGGTCACTTGTATCGAGTGCTTCGAGCACGTGCCTGTCACCAACGGGTGTCACCACCACTTCGATGTCATGTGACTGCATTGCCCGATGGAAACCGAGATTCGACATGACGGTCACCGCGACAGATTTGTTTCTCAACAGACCACGCTGCGCTAGGTCGATGGCGGCGAGCGCGATGAGACGGTCGCCGTCGACGACGTCGCCACCAGCCGTGACACCGATGACTCGGTCACCGTCACCGTCGAAACTCAAGCCGAGATCGGCAGACACCGACGACATGTGACCCGCCAGTGCCTCGGGGTGCGTCGCACCACATTCATCGTTGATATTTGTGCCGTCTGGTGATGCGTGCGTGATCTCGACTGCGGCCCCGACACGGGCAAAAACCTTGCCTGCGACCTCTGACATCGCCCCGTTCGCGCAGTCAAGTGCGACTGTCAGGCCGTTCAATCGACCTTCCCCGATGATCGACACACGGTGATCGATGTACTCGTCGAGCAAGTCACTTGCAGCGTGGACCGTCGCTTCAGGAATTCCCTGCTCTGCAGTGCTCATGGCGTGCCATTCACGTTCGATTTCGACTTGCTGTGCGTCGGACAACTTGGCTCCACCAGTTGCGAACACCTTGATTCCGTTGTCTTTCCACGGATTGTGTGATGCGGTGATGGACACACCGACCCAGTCGTGTGTCTCGGCGATGAACGCGATTGCCGGTGTCGGTGCGACTCCAAGAAGATGCACCTCCACCCCTTCGGCAGTGATGCCTTGCACGAGTGCCGATTGAAGTGACGGTCCGCTTTGTCGAGTGTCACGTCCGACGACAACCGCTGTCGGTGACAACACGCGAGCGATGGCACGGCCAAGATCGCGAACCGATTCGAGGGACAAGTCCTCGAACGCCGTGCCACGGACACCGTCTGTTCCGAAGTGAAGCATGACCTTGGGTGTTGGAAAGTGCACGCACAAAGTGCGTGCGGCGCGGTTCAGCGCTTGGTGTACTGCGGAGCCTTACGGGCCGTCTTGAGGCCGTACTTCTTGCTCTCCTTGCGACGCGAGTCGCGAGTGAGCAGTCCGGCCTTCTTCAGCGCCGGACGAGTCTCGGGATCCATCTCGACGAGCGAGCGAGCGATCGCCATGCGCAACGCGCCAGCCTGACCGTTTACGCCGCCACCGTAGATGTTCGCATCGACGTCGAAAGCGGTTTCGTTGTTCGTGACACGCAGTGCCTCGATGGCGACCATGCGTTGCGTCGGCGTGGTGAAGTACGCCTCGATTGCTCGACCGTTGACGGTGACCTTTCCGGAACCGGCGCGAACGTTCGCGCGTGCGACGGCTTCCTTACGGCGACCCGTTGTCTGTGTGAGCGGTGCAGTTGCCACGAATGACTCCTTGAGATTGTTCAGCGAGCCTTGGCGGTGCTGACGTCGAACGGAACTGGGTTTTGCGGAGCATGCGGATGCGTGGCACCGGCATACACCTTGAGCTTCTTCACCATCTGGCGACCGAGAGGTCCCTTCGGCAACATGCCGGCGATGGAACGACGAATCGCATCGTCTGGCTTGCGTGCCAACAACTCTGCGTACGACTCGCTCTTCAAACCGCCGGGGTAACCCGAGTAGGTGTAGACCATGCTCTTCTCGGCCTTGTTGGACGTCATGACGACCTTCGAGGCGTAGATGATGATGACATGGTCACCGGTGTCGATATGTGGCGCGAAGATCGGCTTGTGCTTGCCGCGGAGCAGACGGGCGGCTTCAGTGCAGATACGACCAAGCACCATGCCCTCGGCATCGATGATGTGCCAAGTGCGTGTGATGTCGCTCGGAGTGGGTGTGTAAGTGGCCATGGAACTTCCTTGACGACGGCGGACGACCCGCCGGCTGACCGGTTTGCACCGGAACCTCGAAAGGATACGGGTCGGGTCGGCCGGCCTACAACCGCCCCGTGCCTGAAATCAGGCCAGATTTGCCGTGCCGGTCGGCTGTGTCGGGTCGATCAGTAGCCGACGTCGACCAGGCAGAGGCCATGCGGCGGCGCCACGGGGGCGTTCTGCGTGCGGTCCTTGGCAAGCATGATGCGGCGCATGTCGCTCGGCAGATGTTTGCCCTGTCCGATGTCGACCATAAGTCCGACCACAGACCGCACCATCTGATGACAAAACGCGTTCGCCGTGATGTGGAACACGAGAACATCTCCGTTCTGGTCCCACTTTGCCCGCATGACATAGCGCTTCATTGATGCCGCCTGTTGACCCTCTTCGACTGGTGGTCGTTTGCAGAACGACGTGAAGTCATGTTCACCGATGATGGCATCACAGGCGAGTCGCATGGCATGGACCCGCAACGGCTCGCGCACGTGCCACGCGGTGTTCAACATGAACGGGTCTGGTGTTGCCGCGTTCAGCACGGTGTATTCATATCGTCGCCACTTGGCACTGAAACGCGCATGGAAATCGGCGTCGGCCCAGGAGATGGCACGCACCACGATGTGGGGTGAGCACAATGCGTTGACGCTTCGCTGCACTTGTGCGAGGTCAATGCCCGACGGCAGATCAGCACTCACCACTTGCCCGCTCGCGTGCACTCCCGCATCCGTACGTCCTGCACCGACGATCACGATTGGAGTGCGAGCAACGGTGGAAAGTGCGTCATTCAGCCGACCTGCAATCGTGTCGACTCCATCATTTGCGGCAAAACCACGAAATGGTGTGCCGTCATAGGCCACATGCAAACGGACCCGCGCAAACGCAGGTCCGTCAGTAGAAGTCGTCATCTTTCGTCCGGTTCACTCACCGGCGACAGCGGTCAGACCAGTTCGATGCGCGCCATCGGCGCAGCGTCACCCTGGCGAGTTCCGAGCTTCAAGATGCGGGTGTAACCACCGTTGCGCTGGAGGTAACGAGGTGCGACCTCGTTCACCAACTTGGTGGTCATCTCCTTGTCGCCCAGGTAACCCTGGATCTGACGAATGCGATGGATGCGCATGGGCGAATCACTCTGGGCCTTCTTGGCCTTGGTGATCAACTTTTCTGCGATGGGACGCAACGCCTTGGCTTTTGCCTCGGTCGTGACGATGCCTTCGGCGGCGAAAAGGGATGCCGCGAGATTCGCCATGAGAAGGCGCTGGTGTGCGGCACTTCCGCCGAACCTCGGCGCGCGACGTGGTGTTGCGGGCATGTGACTACTCCTTGGACGTTTCTCAGATACGCAGCGACAGGCCGCGCTCGTCGAGCTTCTGGATGATTTCGTCGAGACTCTTCTGACCAAAGTTGGTGATGTTCAGAAGGTCTTCCTCACTGCGCTGCAGCAGCTCACCAATGGTGTTGACCTGCGCACGCTTCAAGCAGTTGCGCGGACGCTCGGAGAGATCGAGGTCTTCGATCGGGTGGTCGAGATCTGGCATGCCGACGTTTGCGCCGAGCACTTCAGACAACTCGAGACCCTGCGGCTCGTCGGACAGTGTCGCAACGATGTCGACGAGTGAGCGCAGTGTCGCACCGGCAGATGCGAGTGCTTCACGCGGGGTCATCGAACCGTCGGTCTCGATGTCGAGGACGAGACGGTCATAGTTCGTGCTCTGACCGACGCGGGTCGGCTCGATCTCGAACATGACGCGACGCACTGGCGAGAAAATGGCATCGATCGGCACGACGCCGATGATGCGGTTCTCGAGGTCACGCTCACTCGACACATATCCACGTCCACGCTCGATGGTGATGTCGACGGCAAGGTGTCCGCCTGAATTCAATGTCGCGATGTGGAGGTCTTTGTTCAAAATCTCGATCTCTGCCGGGCACGGAATGTCGCCAGCCTTCAGGTCGGTGGCACCCTTGACATCGAGGCGCAACACCACGGGCTCATCGCTCGTGCTGGTGATGACGATGTCTTTGAGGTTGAGGATGATCTCGGTGATGTCCTCGGTAACCCCGTTGATGGTGGTGAACTCGTGCTGTGCGTTGTCGAACTTCACCGTGGTGATTGCTGCACCAGGAATGGACGACAAAAGCACGCGACGCAGCGAGTTTCCGATGGTGTGTCCGAAACCGGGCTCGAGCGGGCCGACAGCGAAACGCTGACGGTTGTTCTGCTCTTCGCCGATTGCTTCGACTGTTGGGCGCTGAATGACAAGCATGGTGATCTCCTGGGCCTGGAGTAAAGGGTTACTTGGAGTAGAGCTCGACGATGAGCTGTTCGCGGACGGGGACGTCGATGTGCTCGCGCTGTGGAAGTTCACGCGCGGTCACGTTCTTGTCTCCGGCCTCGAGCCAACCGACGAGCGGACGGTCGAGAGTGTCAATGTTGTGTTGAATCTGGATCATGTTGACGGCCTTGGGTGACAAGGACACCACCTGTCCACGCTTCACGCGATACGACGGAATATTGACTCGCTTGCCGTCGACCTGAATGAGGCCGTGGCTGACGAACTGACGCGCTTGCGGACGGGTGCTGGCCCAGCCTGCGCGGAAAACGATGTTGTCGAGACGCTGCTCGAGCAAACGGAGCAAGTTCTCGCCTGTCGGACCCTGGAGACGGTTGGCCTCTTCATAGGTGCGACGGAACTGACGCTCAAGGACGCCGTAGATGTACTTCGCCTTCTGCTTTTCCTGCAGCTGCGCGAGGTATTCGCTACCAGCGTTGCGACGACGAGTGCGTCCGTGGGCTCCCGGCGGGAACGGACGACGATCGAGAGCCTTGCTTCCCTTGGCATTTTCGAAGATGTTCGTGTTGAGACGACGGGAAAGTCGGACTTTGGGGCCTGTGTAACGCGCCATGATCAGCTCCTACGACGCTTCGCTTGACGGCAACCGTTGTGCGGAACGGGGGTGACGTCTTTGATTCCGGACACTTCGATGCCGACGTTCTGGATGGAACGCAACGCGGTGTCGCGACCAGAACCCGGTCCCTTCACGTACACCTCTGCGCGACGAAGACCATGC
>SXWG01000100.1 GCA_005789925.1 Actinomycetota bacterium
CATCGTCACGTCGCGATGGATCATGAGCCCAGTGAAGAATCCGACCGTCATCTACGGCCCCGTCGGAACACAGAAGGTCATCGACGGCATGCTCGCGATGTTGTCGGCTGATGAGCACTACCGCCTGGATCACCACGAGGACCTTCGTGAAATCGGTGGAATGACCGTCATCGTGCACGAGGTCAGACCAGGTGAAGAGTTCAGCGTGGGCGATGTACCGGTCAGCGTGCACCGCACTGACCACCGGCCGGTCGCGCCGACTGTTGGCTACCGCATCGAGCACGAAGGTGTTGCCGTCGCAATCGCCGGCGACACCATTCCATGCGACGAATTGGACGCTATGTGCGCGAATGCGGACATCTACGTACAGACCGTTCTGCGCGAGGACATGGTGCGAGCCATCGCATCGATGTTGCCGACACAACAACGTTTTCTCGACATCCTCGATTATCACTCGACTGTGCAACAGGCCGCACAAACTGCGTCGCGGTGTGGCGTGAAGACGCTCGTGCTCACCCACTACGTGCCAGCACCACCGCCTGGTCAGGAAGATGAATGGCGAGCTCTCGCCGCAGAGCACTTTGCAGGCGACATCGTCGTAGGACCTGACCTCACCGTCGTGGAGCGGTAGTCAGGTACACGCCGATTGCAGCCGCGGCGAGTCCGACGATTGCGAACACACCCAAGTGCTCGTCAAAAAGCATCGCACCTTCGACCGTGCTGAGAGCGGGTGTAAGAAAAAACAGGCTGCTCACTCGCGCCGCTGCGTGGCGTGCCAACAAGAACAACATCAGCAACACCGCGGCGATGGACAGCACCCCCACCGCCCATGCTGTCGCCAGCCAGGTCTGCAGCGTGCTCTCAAAATGCCAACCTTCGTCTGCCACTGCCACAACTGCGAGCACGGCACCTGCGGCCACATATTGCGTGGCGGTTCCTGCAAGAAGCGGCATTGAGGTACCTCGCGCTCGCTGCAACAACGTTCCACCGGCCATTCCCACAACTGAGATTGCCATCGCTATGAGCGCCACTGCGGTGATTTCACCAGACGATGAACGTGACTTGTCAACGACGACCGCCAAGACTCCGGCGAGACCAACGGCGATTCCAAGCCATTGACGCAGAGACAATTTTTCCCTCAACAACCAACGGCCTGCAATCGCCGTGAGGACGGGCTGAGTACCGGCAATCAGAGCTGTGATTCCAGATGGCAACCCGCGCGACACTGCAAAAAACACTCCGCCGAGATACAACGCGTGCATGCCACATCCGACGAGAGCCGCGATACCAATGTCCTGTCGAGACAAGCGCTCGTGCTTCATCACTCGAGCAAGGGCGAAGAGAATTAATGCTGCGATGAAAAGACGCACAGAGAGAAACGTGAATGGACCCGCATCACGTGTGCCATATCTCGCGACGATGAAACCTGTGCTCCACAGTGCGACGAAAAGCGCGGGGGCGACCCGCTCAATTGAGCGCGCGTTCACACGAGCGTCCGCAAATGTGCCGAGATTTTTTCGAAAGCAGTGCCCATCACCTTGACTTCGGCAGGCGTCAGAAGGTCGATCATCATCGCTCGGACTGTCGCCACATGGTGCGGCGCGATGCGCTTGATGAGGGCCCACCCCTTTGCAGTGAGTTGCGCGTGTGCAGAGCGGCGATCAGTTTCGTCGTCGACGCGTTCGACCAATCCTGCGTCGATGACACCCTTCATTCGACGCGTCAATCCTCCACGGGTGACGCGTAACACGCTCGCAAGGTCACACATCCGCAATCTCTTGCCCGGGGCCTCAGAGAGCATTGCGAGCAATTGATAGTCGCCGGCGTCAAGACCGAACTGGTGCAGGTCTCGTTCGATGACGAGCTGCAGGTCGGGCGACGTGGAGATGAACCCCCGCCACGCGCGCATCTCTTCTGCAGACAACCAGTGGGTCCGAGCCATCAGGCAAGGCTATAGCCAGATAGTTGACGTCTCAACTATCTGGCTATATAGTTGCGCCGTCAACTATCTGCCCCTCGGGGCAACACACAAGGACATTCCAACCATGGACATCGTCGCCCTCATCGGACGAATCGTGTTCGCACTCATGTTTGTGAGCAGCGGCCTCAACCACTTCCGCCACACCGAAGCAATGACGGGTTATGCACAGTTCAAGAAGGTGCCTGCCGCAAAGTTGTCGGTCCAACTGTCCGGACTGTTGATGTTGCTCGGCGGCCTCAGCCTGATTACCGGCATCTACATCGACCTAGGTGCACTCGTTCTCGCAGTGCTCCTCGTGGTGATGGCAGTCAAGATGCACGACTTCTGGACCATCGCCGATGCCCAAGCTAAACAGCCTGAGATGATCAGTTTCTTCAAGAACATCTCTCTCGCCGGCGGAGCGTTGTTCATCTTCGCCCTGACCGCATCTGAAGGCTCTGAATTCGGCCCCGCCTGGGTCGGCAGCTTGTTCGCAGGATCCTGACGCATCTTCCGACGTCTCCCCTCGTCGGTTTGACAGCCCTCCGCTTCGGCGGAGGGCTGTTGTCATTTTGGGGAGCGAATTTCTCTCGCATGATCCGGCATCGCGAGGTTCTGTTGCCTAATCTTTGGTTTTGAAGGGGATTATCCCGGTCGAAGAGATTCGGTGGGTGGTTCCGTCAACACAGTCTCCGTGCTCGGTGCCACCGGCTTATCGCTGGGAGAGACCTTCAGCCAAACCACCGTCGGCTGAAGGAGACATGATGAAGTGCCCCACGTGTACGCCCACATCTTTGGTGCTGTCCGAGCGCCAAGGAATCGAGATCGACTACTGCCCCGATGGTCGCGGCGTCTGGCTCGATCGTGGCGAACTTGACAAGGTCATTGAACGTGCATCGTCAGCAATCAACACATATCGCGATGATGACGATGATGACGATCGATGAGACGTCTGGAAGAAACAGGAGTCGACAAGTCACTATCCGACGAAGAAGAAAATGTCGAGCTTTCTCGGTGACATTTTCGATATCGGCTGAGTCGTCAGGGTCACCTCGAGCAGCGCCTCGTGACGTCAGAGATTTCGCTTTCGGAGAATGAAGCAGAACTCGTTGCCTTCAGGGTCGCGCATGACCTGGAAGTAACCATGAGGTTCTTCAATCACGTCACCCACCACCGACGCACCGCAAGAGCACGCTGGCGACACTGCTTGCTGCAGGTCGAACACATCGAGGTCGAGATGTACCCAATTCTTCTGGCTCTTCCCTTCCGGCACGCGCTGAAAGCCCGCGTGTCGAAGCACGGGTACATCGTGTAGCCCTACCCAATTATCTGAGAGCGTCTCTGGTTCGACGGTCCCACCGATGATCGCCATCCAGAAACGGGACAGCGCACCTGGGTCTGCACAATCAATAGTGACTGCGAGAGGTTCAGCGAGTGGCTTGCTCAACGTCCCTCCAGCAATACCAGAGATGCTCGAACTCTTCCTCGAGGACAGCGTGAAAACAGATCACCGAAGGAACGACTCCGTTCTCAAGGATTTCGACTTCGTTCGGGATTTGGGTCAGTTCGAGGCCATCGAAATATCGACCAAAGGACTTAACTTGCGTGCGACGCTGCGCCGGGACTGCGTCGAAACTTGTCTCGGATGTTAGGTCAAGGCCTGGCCACTCATCGCCTTGCGAGCTGGTGTTTGGAAGGCCGATCGCCTCAAACGTTCGTTTGCCCAAAAACGGCCAGTTGAACCACTAGTCATGCACGAACACCATGTGACGAAGTGTGTCGCGCAGAGACCATTCGCCGTTGACCGACACATTTGTCACGGCTTCAGGAAGCACCTTGACAAATTCGTAGAGCACGTCCCACCCGGCAACGAGTTACGACCAAGCACGACGGATGCCTTCTTCATCATCTGGGGACAACTGATTTCGCAACGGATACCAACGGTCGTTGCTGTTGACGAAGGCGGTGACATCGACGCCATTTACGACAAGCCTGTTGACGACCCCGTCAACCGACACATTCGACATCGACACGTGAAAGAAACGTGAATCATCAAAGTCAGCGTCCCGGAAGAGTGTTCCTTTCAGGTTCACGCCCCAGAACACCGACGCCGACAAGTCTTGATCTTCGAATTCCGCGCCCACCGGCGCGTTCAACCACAGCGCGGTTTCGTCACGAAATGGCTGTTGGTAGGTAGCCAAACTGACTAGATGTTTTCTCTAAAACGTTCTTGAAAAATGCATCAAACCATGCCATGTAAAGGTTTGCGGGCATTGCCTGACACATCAGTTCCGTGAGCCGCCTTTTTCTGACATGGGTTCCACTTGACGCCAAAAATTGTGATTATGGTCACATCCGCAGGTCCTTAGTTTCTGAAGGGCCCAGAACAGAAAGAAGAAGTTAAACATGATCAAAGATGCTGATCTGAACCTCCTGGTGTACAACGCACTCTCATTCGGCACGGCCGTCATGCTCGGTGCATTTGTGTACTTCTTGACACAGATTTCAAGTGTGTCGAAGAAGTATCGATCCTCCGTTGCGGCGTCTGCCGTTGTCGTCGGAATCGCCGGTTACCACTACTACCGAATCTGGAGTGGTTGGGCAGCTGGTGAGGTGAATGAGGGTTACCGCTATGCCGACTGGCTCATCACGGTGCCCTTGCTCGTCGTTGAACTGCTCATCGTGCTCGGCACATCGCCGGAACGTCGTCGCTCGCTCTTGAAGACGCTCGTTCCTGCAACCGCGCTGATGATCGGTCTCGGCTACCCGGGCGAAGTTTCAACCGACGACGGAACCAAGTGGCTCTACTGGGTGCTCGCAATGCTTCCGTTTGTGTACATCCTGTACACACTTGTCGGCGAAATGAAGCAGGTGAAGTCACGCGAGAACGCGACCATCGCAGGATTGATCAACAACGCGACCAGAATCCTCTTGATCACTTGGCTCGTGTATCCGATCACCTACCTGTTCCCGGTGTTCTTCGAGTACCCGCATGACGGCGCAGAAACTGCCCGTCAGCTCGGTTACACGATTGCTGACATCACGGCAAAGGCCGGCTACGGCTTGGCCATCTTGGCCATCGCCAAGGCACGTTCGGCATCAGAGCCGAACTAGCCAACCGCTAACAATTCACAGAGATCCCGCCTCGCTTCGTGAAAGAAGTGGGGCGGGATTTCTTTTTTAAACCACCAAAAACTTCAGACTGCAGCCATCCACGACGAAGCGGACACGAACTGACCGACGCGCGGAATCAGGCGTCTGCGGCGTTAGTTTTGGACCATGGTCACGCCGCGAGTGAAAGCAGCCGGTGGATTTGCGGCCATGAAGTACGTCCTCGCCAAGGGACGCTCGGTAGGCACCATCGCGCTGTATAAGCGCATGCGCAGCAAGAACGCCTGCAAGACATGTGCCGTCGGCATGGGCGGACAGCTTGGCGGAATGGTCAACGAATCTGGTCACTTCCCCGAAGTATGCAAGAAGTCAGTGCAAGCACAGGCCGCCGACATGGGCAAGACCGTCGCCGAGGCTGATTTGCGCCGCCTCGGCACCGATGACCTTTCCGCACTCACCAGTGCACAGGCCGAGTCGCTTGGGCGTCTCACATTTCCCATCATTTGCGGGCCGGGCGACACCCACTTCCGTCGTGCATCGTGGGATGAGGCGATGACACTCGCCGCTAACGCATTCACCTCGACCACACCCGACCGCAGTTTCTTCTATGCCAGCGGGCGATCGAGCAATGAAGCTGCGTTTTTGATGCAGGTCGTGGCTCGCTCGTACGGCACGAACAATGTCAACAATTGTTCGTTCTACTGTCACCAGGCATCGGGTGTCGCGCTCACCTCGATCTATGGCAGCGGTACATCGTCAATGTCGCTCGACGATCTGGCCATTACCGAACTTGCCATTGTCGTCGGAGCCAATCCTGCGAGCAATCACCCTCGCCTGATAACCCAGCTCGTCAACCTTCGGAAGCGTGGCGGAAAAGTCATCGTCATCAATCCACTTTCAGAACTCGGACTGAGGCGATTTCGGTTGCCGTCACAAGCAAAGAGCCTTGCTCTCGGTTCACGCGTCAGTGATCTCTACATCCAGCCGCACATCGGTGGAGACATCGCACTAATGGTCACACTACTTAAGGGCATCATCGAAGCCGACGCGGTCAACGACGAATTCATCTCCAACCGTTCAGAAAATTGGGCTGCTGTTCGCGAAGCAGCTCTCGCCGCTGACTGGAACGATTTGGTCGAGCGCAGCGGTGTGCCCAAGTCTCAGATCGACGAATGCGTGCAATTGCTCATGAGCGCAAACTCAGCCGTCTTCATGTGGGCCATGGGACTCACGCACCACACACATGGCGTCGACAACATCCGTGCACTCGCCAATCTCGCGATGTCGCGCGGCTTCCTCGGAACTGCCGGCAGCGGGTTGATGCCCATTCGAGGGCACTCCAATGTGCAGGGCGTCGGATCTGTTGGCGTCGTGCCGCAACTCAAGGAAGCATTTGCCAAGAGTCTCAGAGACAAATACGGCATCACCGCGCCGACCACCTCAGGTATGGATACCTATGCATGTATGCAGGCCGCTTACGCAGGTCACATTGACACTGCTCTCCTGCTCGGCGGCAATCTGTGGGGCAGTAACCCCGATTCGCAGTGGGCAACTGATGCGCTATCGCGCATCGGAACGTCGATTTCACTTACGACCAAGTTGAACCAAGGACACTTCAATGGTCGTGCCGCAACGACGATCATCCTTCCCGTCCTCGCACGCGATGAAGAGCCCGAAGTAACCACCCAGGAATCGATGTTCAACTTCGTGCGTCTCTCCGACGGCGGAGAACCGGCAGTCGACGGCGAGATGCGCTCCGAGGTCGCGATTCTCTCCGATCTCGCAGAACGAATTCTTCCCCGTGATCGTTTCGACTGGTCGATCATCACCTCACATGATTCGCTACGCCGCGCCATTGCCGACACTGTCCCTGGGTACGGAGCCCTAAGCGACATTGCTGCAAACAAGAGAGAGTTCGAGATCCCTGATCGCGTCTTTCATGACGGCGTTTTTCCCACTGCGTCAGGTCGTGCGACATTCCACGACGTGAAAATTCCCGACAACTCCCGTTCGGTCGACGGTTTCACGATGATGACGATTCGCTCAGAAGGCCAGTTCAACACCGTCGTATACGAAGAAGAGGACCTTTACCGCGGTACGACGCGGCGCGATGTCATCATGATGGCAGCTGCCGATGTTGCTCGATTGGGCTTGCGCGAGGGTGACGCCGTGACCGTCCGCAGCGCAACGGGAAGCCTGGACGTCGTCATCGCCGAGGTCGATATCCGACCGGGTAACACCGCCATGTACTACCCCGAAGCAAACGTTCTCGTCGACCGTTCCATTGACCCAGAGTCACTGACCCCGGCCTTCAAAGCCGTCGCCGTGACCATTCACCCAATCGCCACACCACCAGCGACACGCACAATGTCTGCCGGCGGAGAGCGTTTCTGACACTGATTCCCATTGGAGTCGGAAACTGTTAGTGTTTGTGACAAGGGCACCACGAACCCTTTCGTTTTTGGAAAATGCCACTAAACGAAGGGAACCTGATGATGAGCACGATGCGTTGTTTCCGGTTGGTGTGTGCCGCCGCCTTGGTCGTTGTCGCATCATTCGCACAGGCGTGGCCGCGCTCGGTTTCCGCCGACGCAAACGAAA
>SXWG01000101.1 GCA_005789925.1 Actinomycetota bacterium
CTTGCACGCGAACTCGGGTCACGCAGCATCACCGTCAACGTGGTGGCGCCTGGCCCCGTCGAAACTGACATGACCGCCGCACTCGGCGATGACAGAGTGAAAGCACTCGTCGAAGCAGTACCCCTCCAACGCATGGCATCACCAGAGGAAATTGCAGGTGTCGTCGCATTTCTCGCTGGAGCGTCCGCCGGCTACATAACAGGTGCCGTCATCCCGGTGGATGGCGGACTCGGCATGGGCCATTGAGCCCACGTCGCATCGCAACGATGTGCGAAACTAAAGACCCGATAAAGGAGACACACATGGACCAAGAGCTTTTTTCGCGATTCACGAAGTGCGCCGTCGACACCCTGTCAGTCGACGCAGCAAAAGTTAAGCCAGAAGCATCCTTTGCCGATGATCTTGACGCCGACTCACTCGACCTCGTCGAACTTGTAATGGCTCTTGAAGAGGAATTCGGCATCGAAGTGCCCGAGGAAGAACTCGAGAACGTCAAGACCGTTGGTCAGGCGTTCGCCCTCGTGACCAGCAAGATTTCCTGATCACCACGCCATGCAGGGAGCCGGACACTGGGTCGCTATCACCGGATTCGGAGTCGTCGCGCCGTGCGGCATCGGGAGGGACGCCTACTGGCGCGGCCTCCATGGTCCAGGAGTCACCGGTACTCGCAGCGTCGAGTTGACCGACTGGGATCCCCTTCCCTACTTCGACAACCCCAAGGACGCACGACGTGCTGACCGCGTCGAACAGTTCGCACTCGCCGCAGCGCGCGAAGCATTCGAACAAGCCGGCAACATCAATGTCGATCCAGAGCGATTCGGCACCATCTTTGCGACGGGAATCGGTGGTCTCCACACGCTCGAGGATCAAATCATCACGCGGATAGAAAAGGGAGAACGTCGCGTCTCCCCATTCCTAGTGCCGATGATGATGGCGAATGCTTCTGGTGCCGCGATCTCGATGCGCTACGGCCTTCGTGGACCGAACGAGACGATCTGCACGGCATGCGCCGCATCGACACACGCCATCGGATACGCCGCACGACTCATCGCATGGGGACGATGTGATGCGGTCGCCACTGGTGGATCAGAAGCCGCAGCAACCGCCACGTCGCTTGCTGGCTTCGGCAACATGACCGCATTGTCATCCACAGGTGCAAGCATGCCGTTCGACGCCAAACGCGACGGTTTCGTGATGGGTGAAGGTGCAGCAGTCTTCATTCTTGAACGATGGGACCACGCCGTCGCGCGCGGCGCGAACATCCTCGGCGAAGTTCTTGGCTCGGCGAGCAACGCCGACGCTCATCACATCACCGCACCGTCACCGGGCGGTGTCGGTGCCATCGCTTGCATGCGTCTCGCACTCGATGATGCCGGTCTTTCTCCATCTGACATCAAGCACGTGAACGCCCACGGCACCTCCACCCCGCTGAACGACGCCGCGGAAGCCGAAGCGGTGCGCGCGATTTTCGGCGACCGCGGTGTGCCGATCATGAGCGGCAAAGGAGTCACCGGACACGCACTCGGTGCAGCTGGCGCCCTCGAGGCCGCACAGGTGTTGCTCGCGTTCGAACACAAATCAATTCCACCGACCGCCGGAACAACCGAGGTCGATTCGGCGATGGCAATTGACCTCGTTCACGGACAGGCACGGCCGTGGACACCTGGTCCGACTCTCAGCAACAACTTCGGATTCGGTGGCCACAACGGGACCGTTGTGTTGGCTCCGGCGAGTTGACTCAGGCGTCGGCGAAGACGAACATCAATTCGAGCTCGCACGCGACGACACCATCAAGGAAAGCTTTCCCCGTTCCTTTTCCGGCGCGTGCACTCATGCGTCCGAGCTCTACGACCAATTCAAGCTCGTCACCAGGTGTCACTTGGCGACGAAATCGCGCACCGTCGATACCCCCGAACAACGGCAACTTTCCCGCGTGTGCAGGCGATGTCAACACCGCGTACGCCCCGACTTGTGCGATCGCTTCGCACATCAGCACTCCGGGCAAGGTCGGCCGGCCTGGAAAGTGGCCTGAGAAAAACCATTCGTCCCCGGTCAGTTGCCAATGCCCGACTGCCCGCACACCTGGCTCGAGGACACTGACCCTGTCGACGAAAAGAAACGGTGGACGATGGGGCAAGATCTCAATTGGCAGGGGAAGCGCACTCATGCCTTACCGAGTGCCTGCAACAAGAATTCCGGAGTTTGCTTTGGCGAAATCTTGTACCAGGCGTGCAGGATCTTTCCGTCAGCGTCGATAAGAAATGCAGATCGTTTGATGCCCATGTATTCGCGCCCGTACATCGACTTCTTCTTCCACACTTTGTAAGCCTTCGCGACTTTGTTCTCCGTGTCTGCGAGCAATGTGAAACCCAAGTCGTACTTCTCGTCGAACTTCTTCTGTTTCTCTGGTTTGTCCGGACTGATACCCACGATTGCAGTACGGCCCACACTGTCTTTGATGTCCCTCAGTCCGCAGGACTGCTGTGTGCAGCCGGGAGTGTCGGCCTTCGGATAGAAGTACACCAACACCTTCTTCTTGCCGATCTTCTTGAGCGAGAACGATTTGCCGTTCTGGTCGAGCAATTCAATGTCGGGAGCTTTGTCGCCTGTCTTCAGCACGTTCACGACTTTATGCGAGGGAACCTCTCATCGAGGGCTCGCCGCACATCGGCCACGAACTCTCCGACCGCCTCGGGTCCACCTTCCAACATGCGACGCACCACAGCCGCACCTTGGATGACCCCATCTGCAACTTCACAGGCTTGCACTGCTTGCTCGGCATTCGAGACTCCGACTCCGACAAGAACGGGCACATCTGTGACCGCCTTGAGACGTGCGGCTAGCAAAGTCGCGGTCGCCGCCAATGACTGACGCTCGCCGGTTACTCCGAGCAACCCGACGGAATACACGAATCCGCGCGCTCGTGCCGTGACCCAGGGAAGCCTGTCGTCGGGTGCAGTCGGTGCCGCCAACATGACAGTTGCGACATTGTGACGATCCGCTGCGTCGCACCACGGACCACTCTCTTCGAGTGGAAGATCGGGAATGATTGCGCCACACACCTCGGCATCGACCAATGATTTCGCAAAGCGTTCATGTCCTGCATGAAACACCGTGTTGTAGTAACACATGACGACGATAGGTATCTGTACGTCGAGCACTCGTAGCTGCTCAAAGATGTTGACGGGTGTCGCACCGGCCTCAAGTGCGAGCTGGGACGCTTCCTGAATGACTGGGCCGTCCATCACCGGGTCAGAGAACGGAATACCAACTTCGATGGCAGTCGCACCGTGCGCAGCACACGCCCGCACGGTCTCGACCCACTGCGGCGAACCGCCCGTCACGTACGGAACAAGTGCCTTTCTGCCCTCGGAGCGAACTCTGCGCAACGTGGTCTCAAGAAGACCAGCGGAGCTCAAATGCTGTTCCCCAGGATGTCCATCATCTGCGCGACATCTTTGTCGCCACGACCCGACAAGTTCATGAGCACCGTCTGGCCGGCCATGTGCGGGCTCTCACGCACGATCCATGCAAGAGCATGTGCGCACTCAAGCGCGGGAATGATGCCCTCGGAGCGCGCCATCAATTGGAATGCCGCGATGACCTCATCGTCTGTCACGGTCGGATACTCGGCACGGCCGATGGACGCGAGGTACGAATGCTCAGGACCCACACCGGGATAATCAAGTCCGGCGCTGATCGAGTGTGCCTCCTGCACCTGCCCGAATTCGTCTTGCATGAGGTAACTCTTCATGCCGTGCACGACTCCGGGTTGTCCGCGACCGACTGCTGCACCACCCGCCGGCTCGACACCGATCAGACGGGCATCGGTGTCGACAAAGCCCGAGAAGATTCCCATCGCATTTGACCCACCTCCGACGCAGGCCACGACGACATCGGGGTCTTTCTCATATCGCTCACGCATCTGTGAACGCGCTTCATCGCCGATGACGCGGTGGAACTGGCGAACCATGTACGGATACGGATGAGGCCCCATGACCGATCCGAGGCAGTAGTGAGTTGTCTCGACTGTGGCAACCCAGTCCCGCATGGCCTCGTTCACCGCGTCTTTCAACGTGCGACTTCCCGAGTGGACTGCTTCGACCTCGGCTCCGAGAAGGCGCATACGAAAGACGTTCAATGCCTGACGCTTGACGTCGATGGCACCCATGTATACCTTGCACTCAAGGCCCATGAGAGCGGCGGCCGTGGCTGACGCGACACCGTGTTGACCCGCGCCCGTCTCGGCGACGATGCGCTTCTTTCCCATCCGTTTTGCGAGCAATGCCTGTCCGAGGACGTTGTTGATCTTGTGTGAACCGGTGTGATTCAGATCCTCGCGCTTCAACACAAGTCGAATACCAAGTTGTCGACCCAAGTTCTCGCACTCAGTGATGATGCTCGGACGACCCGCGTACTCTGCCAGCACCTGATGCAATTGCGCGCGAAACGCGTCGTCTCCCCATGCAGCAGCAAACTCGCGTTCGAGCTCTTGGCACGCTGGCACCAGCGTCTCTGGAACGAATCGGCCCCCGAAGTCGCCGAAGCGACCGTCAGTACCTGGAGTCACGAGCATGGTCACCAGATGATTCCACCATGCTCAGGGGCATTTTCCCTAACTGAATTCGGTCTTGCTCACTCGTCGTACCAGTCGTAAGGGGATGCGTCGCGTGCCTCGTGTCGTGGAAACACGACAGCGCGAGCCACTTCGATGAATCGGCGCATTGCCACGGGGTCTTTACGCCCCGGTTCGGACTCCACACCACTCGACACATCCACTCCCCATGGTCGTGTGACTTCGATCGCACGAGCCACATTTTCAGCTGTCAGGCCTCCCGCCACGATGAGCCGTCGAACCTCAGGCATGTCGGCGAGCAATGTCCAGTCGAAAACCTTTCCACTGCCTGGATGGGGTGCGTCGACGAGCACCATGTCGGTGTGGAACGAGGTCGCTCGCGCGGCGTCGACAGATCCGGCTGCGACGGCCTTGATGACGTGGTGCACGTGCTTCTTCACGGTCTCGACGACATCGGGGGATTCGTGACCGTGAAGTTGCGCAGCCTTGACGCCTGCTTTCTGACATATGTCAACCACACGAGACGGATGTTCGTCACGAAACACCCCGACCGTCAGGGTCTCGGGTGGCAGGCGTCGTGTGATGTCGTAGACCTTTTGCGCGGCAATCTGCCGCGGAGAAGGGGCGAACACGAAACCGACGGCATCGGCCCCGAGAGCCACTGCGAGCAATGCGTCGTCTTCGTTCGTGACGCCGCAAATCTTGATGAACACGCTCAAAAACTACTAGCGCGCGATTCGCTCTTCGGGACGATGAGGTCGCTGAGAGCGGCGACGGTGTCGTGCGCCCGAACCAAATGCTCACCCACGAGCACGGCGTCATACCCGGCAGCCGCGAGGCTCTCGGCGTCGACCCGACCCCTGATTCCCGACTCCGCGACACGTGTACACGCAGCTGGAATGACCCCACCCATTCGCACGGCACGCTCGTGGTCGACATCGAAGGTGACGAGATCTCGTTGATTGACTCCGATGAGAGTCGCATCACACTGCAGAGCACGATCGACTTCGCTCTCGTCGTGAACTTCGACCAATGCGTCGACACCGATGTCACGGGCCAGCGTCAACATGTCGCGTAGTTCAGTCATGGACAACACGGCGGCGATGAGCAGCACGCAGTCAGCGCCCATCAACCGAGCGTCACAGACATCCCGAAGATCGACAGTGAAATCTTTACGCAGCACCGGAAGCTCCGTCGCAGCTCGCGCCGTCTGCAGGTCATTGATAGACCCGCCGAAGTGCTCTGAGTCGGTGAGGACCGACAGACAACGTGCTCCCGCTGTCTCATATCGACGTGCCAGGTCGGCGACGTCGAGCGTCGGCACGAGAAGACCTTTCGATGGAGACCGACGTTTCACTTCTGCAATGACAGCGACATCTGACCCTTGCCTCAGGCGTGAGGCAAAGCCGCGCGAAGGAAGCAAGCGGTCTGTTGCCGACACCAATCTCGACAACGGCCGACCATCAGTCGTCGCTCGATGTTTGTGCCAAGCGACGATCGAATCTAGATACGTGGCCACAGCCAGTCCTTCTGACCGGAAACTCAGAGGCCTTTGCCCCCAAGAGGGCGCAAAAAATGGAACTCAGGAGCGCCACCGAACAACGGCGCGATCTTCGGACCCAACTGCTTAAACCATTCCGCACCCATGTGGGCGTCGAGGTCTGCTTGTGAGTCGTACATCTCGTACATCCACAAGATGTCGGGGTTCGATGTGTCGGCGTGGAGGATGTAATAGCGAGTGCCAGATTCCTTCTGTACTTCGTCGAGCGCTTCACCCATGGCGGCAGCCAACTCGTTTCCTTTTCCTACTGCTGCAGGCAGCTTCACTGCTAGTGCAACTTTGCTCATGATGTCGTCCTTCTCTCGCGTCACCAGGTGCGGTGACCTCCCGAAAACTACACGCTGCAGTTCGCCGGATATGAAGTCACTTGCGAGGGCTCAGAGCCCGAGGCGACCGGCAACTTCAACTTCGAGGTCGGCGATTGGCACGCGGACCTGTTCGGTGGAGTCTCGGTCTCGAATGGTAACCGCGTTGTCCTCGAGCGAATCAAAATCGACAGTCACACACAACGGCGTGCCGATTTCGTCTTGTCGACGGTAACGACGGCCGATCGCCTGCGTCTCGTCGTATTCGCACATCCATCGTCGCGAGAGCTGTTGATAGATGTCTCGGGCCAGGGGTGACAAGGTGTCTTTCTTCGACAACGGCAAGACGGCGACTTTGTACGGCGCGAGTCGAGGATGCACACGAAGCACCGTGCGTGGTTCGTCATTCACGACATCTTCGTCATAGGCGGCCAAGAGAAACGCCGCCATGGTGCGGTTCGCGCCAGCAGCGGGTTCGACGACGTATGGCACGTACCGTTCATTCGTCGCTTGGTCGAAGAAGTCGAGTTTCTGTCCACTGTGCGACGCATGTTGCGAGAGGTCGTAATCCGTGCGCTGGGCGATTCCTTCGAGCTCACCCCAACCCCACGGAAAGAGAAACTCGACATCACTGGTGCCTGCTGAATAATGCGACAACTCGTCAGCATCGTGAGCCCTGATCCGCAGCATCTCGCGCGGTATGCCGAGGTCGACATACCAATCGAGACGCTCCTTGCACCAGTACTCGTACCACTTCGGTCCTTCAGATGGTGGAACAAAGAATTCAAGTTCCATTTGTTCGAACTCGCGGGTTCGGAAAATGAAGTTTCCCGGTGTGATCTCGTTTCGGAAACTCTTGCCAACCTGGGCAATGCCGAATGGCGGACGCTTGCGACTCGTCTGCAAAACATTCATGAAGTTCACGAACATGCCCTGCGCGGTCTCTGGTCGCAGATAAACCTCGGCACCAGCACCTTCGATCGGCCCCGCATGGGTCTTGAACATCAGGTTGAATGCCCGTGCTTCAGTGAATTGGCAACCTTTCATCGACTGCGGGCAGTCTCGGGTGTCGAGGTGGTCTTGGCGGAATCGACGTTTGCAGACCGTGCAATCAACGAGCGGGTCGCTGAAATTCGCCAAGTGTCCGCTGGCCTCGAAGACTTGTGGCGGACCGAGGATGGCAGCATCGATGAGCACCGTGTCGTCACGCATCTGCACCATCGTGCGCACCCATGCATCTTTGACGTTTCTCAGCATCAACGAGCCGAGCGGACCGTAGTCGTACGAGGAGCGAAAACCGCCATAGATTTCCGCACTCGGGTACACAAATCCCCGACGCTTGCAGAGGTTGACAATTTGGTCGAGGTCTTGTGCCGGCATGGTCTCGTCAGCCTACAAGTGACGATCGAACACGCCGATGCTCTTCAGCCGTCGCTCGAGGTGGAATTCCATCGCGCGCCGAGCGAGTGCATTGACCTCGTTCACGACAGGTGAATCTTCTGCCTCTAGTGCCTGCGCCAAAGCACCGCCGAGCACTCGTCGAAGCAATTCCAACGCCGCGAACGAAATCGGCGTACCAGCGCGACATTGACTACAGAGAGCTCCGCCCTCGACGAGGTCGAAGGCGACAAGTTCTGCTGGTTCATCGCAGCGAGCACATGAATCGAGGACCGGACTGGCTCCGTCGGCCGCTAAAACCTTCCAGTAAAACGCACCGAGCAACAACGGAGACTGGTGCCGATTCAATTCGATGAGCGCACGTGAGAGCAACTCGTAGAGATGGCCGACTGGCTCACGGTCTGGAGTGAGAGTGTCGATTGCTTCGGCCATGGACAACCCCTGGGTGAGCCGTGCGAAGTCCGTGCGCAGTTTCGTATGCGTGTGCACAAGCTCGACTTGTTGGATCGTGTCGAGGGATCGACCGAGGTGCAACTGGATGTCGATCATGCTGAGCGGCTCCAAGCGTCCACCGAAACGCGATTTTCCCTTACGCACTCCTTTGGCGACTGCCCGAACTTTTCCGTGCTCACGTGTGAGCAGCACGACAACTCGGTCTGCTTCACCGAACTTGTAGGTGCGCAGAACCACTGCTTCATCGCGATATGACTTCACCTGTCGACTCCGCTCACGAATCGAGCCCACCAAACCGCCGATTACGACGAGTGAAATCGTCAACGGCAAGTTCGAGGTCAGCAGCAGACAATTTCGTCCAACCAAGGTCGAGGAACACGAGCTCGCTGTATGCGAGCTCCCAGACGAGCGAGGTCGGCAGCCTCGTCGGTGGACCAAGCAGTACGACCAGATCCGGCTCGCGCGGACTCGGTGCAAGGACTCCCTGGGCAATCCTCGATTCAACGATGTGGTCGTGCTTGTCGACACGTTTCAACGACGACACGACCCGTGCAAACCGGCGTCGGCCGTCTGGCTCAGGTTCGATGCACACACTCAGACCATCATCTGACCCAATCACCCATCGAGGAGCACTTTCATCACCGATGTTTTCGACCTTGCCGAGCGACACGATCGACTCACCCAACCGGCCTATTTCCCCCGCAGTCAGTGATGCCCCATTGAACGGATACAGACTCAACCATCTGGTGCCTGCACGTGCGACGCCTGCCGTCAATACATCGATTCGGTCGCGCCACTGCGCGTCGCTGAATGCCAGCCACTCGTGTGGTGTTCCACCCGCGACGACCACGTGTCCGAGCTCGGCGCCGTCATGGCCGGAAAGGTCGTGGTCATCGCCGGGTTCGTGCGCGCCTGCGCTCGACGATGTCCGACTCGACGCCATAGGTGGATTCTCTCACCGTATGGGACTTACTAGGGTAACATCGCCGTGACGAATGCCCCTATCACCGACGTAAGCCCACCGATCGCGACCCGTCGGCCATTGCATGTGGCATGCATCATGGACGGCAACGGCCGCTGGGCCAAGCGTCGCGGACTTCCCCGCACTGCCGGACACACTGCCGGTGAAGAAGCCCTGGCCGCTGTCGTGAGAGCTGCCGCTCAGCGCAACATTGGATGGCTCACCGTGTTCGGATTCTCCACTGAGAACTGGGTTCGTCCGCGGGCCGAAGTACGACACATTCTCGGACTTCACCGAAAACTGTTCGGTCGCATCGACGAAATGAACGACAACAATGCGCGGATCAATTGGATCGGACGTCCATTCGACGAACATGGCGCCCGCACACCGGTGTATGTGCAACGCGCCATCAGGAAGGCCATTTCCGACACCGAGCACAACACTGGTCTTGTTGTAACAGTCGCCTTCGATTACGGAAGTCGAGCTGAACTCGTCCGTGCAGCATCAGCGTGTGTCGCGGGCGCCGACGACATCGACACGACGTGCATCGATCAGCACTTGTACGCGCCCCAACTCCCGCCTGTCGATGTCCTCGTCCGCACTTCGGGCGAGACGCGCATTTCCAATTTCCTTCTCTGGCAGATCAACGGAGCATCTGTGTACTTCACTGAAAAGACATGGCCTGACTTTGACGCCGTCGAACTCGATCGAGCGCTGAGCCTTGTCGCCAGCAAATGAAGCAATCGACGCGCTGCGACGAATCACCACTCGATTGGTGGCCGCCGAGGAACGACAGGGTCAGATTGACATGGTCGCCGAGGTCGCAACAGCTCTCGACAAGAGTCGACACATCGTGGTTCAAGCAGGCACTGGAACCGGTAAATCTCTCGGTTACCTGGTTCCAGTCATTCTGAGCGAGAAGCGGACAGTTGTCGCCACTGCAACGAAAGCGCTGCAAGACCAGTTGAACGCCAAAGACCTGCCATTGGTTGCGGACGAATTCCCCGGCACGTTCACGTGGACCGTCCTGAAGGGTCGAAGCAACTACGTGTGCCTTCAACGACTCGATGAGCATCTGCACGCAGACTCGCGACTTGACTTCGGCGACGACGAGCGAACGTCAAAACTCGCAAAGGCCGTGAAGGCATGGCTTCCCTCCACGTCTACTGGTGACCTCGAGGAATATCCGGGGGCACTCTCCGACGATGCCCGTCGATTGTTCACCGTGTCGAGCGAAGAATGCCCCGGTGCGCGGCGCTGCCCGCGCGGCGAAGATTGTCTTGCAGAAGCCGCACGTAATC
>SXWG01000007.1 GCA_005789925.1 Actinomycetota bacterium
CCGCCATCATTGCGCTTGTCGGTGTTCGGGATGACGTGCGGGAAGTGAGCGCGCCCGGTCGCGTTGCAGCAACAATTCTTGCCGGACTCGTCTTGGTGTGGTTCGGCGTGACCATGTTTTATTTCCGCCTTCCGTTCCTAGGTGTCTTCCAGATCTCCGGAGACTGGGTTCCAATCGTGACTGTTCTCTGGCTGTTGGTGATGACGCAAGCGATCAACCTCATTGACGGTCTCGACGGCCTGGCCGCCGGAATCGTGGCAATCGGTTCGGGAGCCTTCTTCGTGTACAGCTGGCATCTGAGCGACAACGGACTGCTGAGCGAGCCAAACATCGGTCCGCTCATCGCGGTCATCACATGTGGTGTGTGCATCGGGTTTCTGCCATTCAATTTCAACCCCGCACGCATCTTCATGGGAGACAGCGGTTCATACCTGCTCGGTCTGTTGATGTCGGTGTCGACATCGGTGGTCGGGGGTAGGGCAGACCCGACGACACAAGGTTTCAGCGGACAGACGTACTTTTTCCTAGCACCCTTGTTCATCCCTCTCATCATTCTCGGCGTACCCATTTTCGATGTGCTGTTTGCCGTCGTTCGTCGAGTGAGTCGTGGCACAGGCTTCGCCACCGCCGACAAGGGTCACCTCCACCACCGACTCATCAATCTGGGACATGGTCCACGTCGCGCAGTCGTGATCCTTTGGGCATGGACATTGTTGTTGTCCGGGTTCGTTCTCTACCCAGTGTTCAACCCGTCTGCGAACAGCATCGTGACATTCGGGCTCTTCGCAATCGTGTTGTTCCTGTACACGGTGCTGCATCCCGACTTGCGGATACGTCGAGAGATCATGCGACGCGATTCAGAGCACGCAGACACAGAATCGTCGTAAAGGTACGCATTCCCCTCAGTGGGTGAATCGCGAAGTGAGTGACGTTTCACTCCTGACAACACGTATCCCATAACGTTGACTGGGGCGATGCGTGGAAGTGGACGTCGAGTCGGAGAGAACGGGTTTCGATCCCTGGTTCTGTTCGCCTATGCGCTCGCTGCACTCGTGTTCGGGGTCAGGTCTGTTGCCGGCGCTGCGACCAACATCACGAATGGTTCCACGATTCAAAATTTGTTGGTGTCCGCGACACCAGCGACACAAAATTCAAGTGTCATCTTCAATCTGAACTATCTACTTCCGACACTCGCTCCCAATGCACTGCAGGGTGGTACGGCGTCGGTGACACTGACGTTCCACGCGGTGCAGTCAGCGAATCAGCCAATCGGTTCGTGTGTGGCTGGCAGGCAGTGCAACTCGATCGCGTGGAGTTGATGATTGATGAGGCGCGTCGGTCGATTACTGATCACGGTCAGTGTCGCGATGTCGCTCCTCACGCTTGACGCAGGCCTAGCCACCGTGTCGACGCTCTTTGGAGCGGTCGGCACACCCTCCACGTCATCATTTGTCGGTGCCACGTTCTCTCCGAACGTGGCACCGACGGTGCTGGCGGTGAAGCAGGGGGCGAACGTCGAGCTCAGTTGGGCGCCGGTTCGACTCGGTCGTGTCGCGGCTACATATCTCGTGTGGCGATTTGATGGTTCGATGTCGACCCAGATCTGCCTCGGGGTCGATGCGCCTGTTCTCGGGGCACGCTCCGTCTCGTGCCGTGACCGTCGCGCAGCCAAGGGCGCTACCCCTACCTTTCTCTATTCAGTTCAGCCAGTCCATCTCGTCGGGGGAGCCGTGACGTGGTCCCTACCGCCGGCAGCACCCCAGCCTGTGATCTGACGCATCCTGAGCCTGACCTCGATTTTGAGGTGTCGGCAGGGGCGGGGTAGTTTGTTCGCGTTTTCACAAGCCCAACCACCGTGCGACTGATACCTGAACCCTCCTCGGCTCGGCCTCACAACGAGTCAATTTCCAACGGCGCCGAACTGGTCGGTGCGGTCGTGGTGTTCTTCTTTATCGGCCTTGGTCTCGACACATGGCTCGGGACGAAGCCGATCTTCATGATCCTGCTCACCGTGTTTGCCGTGGTCGCTCAATTCGTACGCATGTATGTGGTGTACACCGCTCGAATGACATCGCTCGAGAAGAAACGAGCCGATTCTGCACGGGGTGCATTGCAATGAGCGACGACCGGCCATCCCCGTTGATGATGGCCCAACAAGGACTTGCTCCGGAGGTGTCGGTGTCTCGTGACCTCGTGAAACGCGGTGCCATCGTCACGCCAGTCCTTCTCCTTATCAATGTCGTGCTCTGGGGAGTCGACGGAGCTGCTGGCGGAGCAGTCGCAATCGCATTAGTGCTCGCGAATTTCGCTCTGTCGGCATTTCTCATCTCCGCATCCGCACCAATTTCGCTCGGCCTCATGATGGCGGCGACGTTGTTCGGTTATCTGATTCGACTCGGGATTCTCTTTCTTGCCGTCTATCTGTTGAAAGACGTCGAGTGGCTGTCACTTCCAGCCCTGGGGATAACTCTGATCGTGACTCATCTCGGTCTTCTCTTCTGGGAAATGAAATATGTCGCAGCGTCGCTTGCATTTCCTGGTCTACGACCCAATAGGCAAGAATGGAACTCCGTTCCGGGTTCCCAGAGTCATTGAAGGACAGTGTCAAAGTGATTGCGCTCGAGTTTCCACCGATCAATGAGATCTTGCGCTGGAAGGACCTCGTCCCCGGCTTCAACAAGATCTCGATCATCGCCATCTTGGCGGCAGTCATCGCCATTGGTTTGTTCCTTGCGGCTACGCGTCAAGATGCCAACTCTGCGCCGAAGGGCTCACGCAACCTCGCAGAAGCAATCGTCGAGTTCATTGAGAATGGTGTCGTCATGCAGACCATGGGTCGCGACGGACTTGGCTGGACGCCGTTCTTGCTTTCCTTGTTCTTGTTCATCTATCTGTGCAACGTTCCCGGAATCATTCCGTTCTTCCAGATGCCGGCAACCGCACGTATGGCGATTCCTATGTTCCTCGCGTTGCTCGTGTGGGTGGTCTACAACGGCACCGGAATCAAACACCAAGGTTTCTTCGGATACTTCAAGAGCACGTTGTTCCCACCAGGAGTGCCGAAGGCCCTCTATATCTTGGTGACACCGATCGAATTCATCTCTGCGATCATCGTGCGTCCGTTCAGCTTGGCAGTGCGACTTTTCGCAAACATGCTCGCCGGGCACATTCTGCTCG
>SXWG01000102.1 GCA_005789925.1 Actinomycetota bacterium
GAGAGTCTAAAAAGCCTTAAAAATGTTTAGTTCTTTCGGAATTATTACTTCTAAATATCTAAGGCTTTCCCTTGAAGAAGATGAATTGCTTGAACATATTGATAATCAGCCTTTGTTCCTGTTTCAACGATGCCATGGAAGACGTCCGCCTCGTGCTGACCGGTGACCCAATTGCGGAGTGCTCCGAGGTGGTTCCCAAGGTGCACCACACCTGTGGGTTGTATGCACGAGAGCACCCTGGTCACGGAGCAGAAACTCGCCTGTGAGCGTGACAATCGAGGTGGCAACTCCTGTGTATGAGGGGCCTTTCGACCTCCTGTTGCATCTGATTCTCCGTGAAGAAGTGGACATCCACGAGATCTCCTTGTCGACCATCGTCGATGCGTACCTGCAGGAACTGTCCCGGATGCAAGAGCTCGATCTCGACGTCGCCACCGAGTTTTTGTTGATCGCGGCGACATTGGTCGAATTGAAGGCCCGTCGGCTTTTGCCAGGCCGAGAGAACGTCGATCTTGATGACGATCTCGCGCTGTGGGAAGAGCGCGACATGCTGCTGGCACGACTTCTCGAATGCAAGATCTTCAAGGATGTCGCCCGTATTCTCAGCCGATATGTCGATGACGCCGACCGCACGTACGGGCGGTTGACGGGACCTGAAGAGATGTTCGTTGCGCTGTCGCCCGATCCGCTCGAAGGCATCACGATCGCAAAGCTCCAAGCCGGTTTCGTGCGGGCAATCACTCCACGGACCGAGCCGTCCTTGGATTTGTTCCATGTGTCGCCGATTCGCTTCACCGTCGCTGAGGTCGTGGGTGGCTTGATGGTGTCGCTGCCGTCAGCAGGTCGCGTGATGTTCCGTCAGATGGTGCAGGATATGGTCGAGCGACTCGATGTGATCGTGCACTTCCTGGCGATTCTGGAGATGTACAAACAGGGATACATCGACATCGAACAGACCGACAAACTCGGTGACATCCAAGTCGAATGGACTGGCCGTGGACCAGAACTTGGCGACGAAGCACTGCAGATCGACGATTACGAGGGCTGAGATGTTGGACACAGATGTCGTTCGTGCGATTGAAGCCATGGTGATGGTCGCCACTGAGCCGGTGAGAACGGAACTGATGGCGCAGCTTCTCGAGTTACCGACCGCTGACATCGAAGCGCTTTGCTCAGAGTTAGCACGGACATACGAAGAGTCGGGCCATGGTTTTCAGCTGGCGAAAGTCGCCGGCGGATGGCGGTTTCAGACTCACCCTGACATGGCGCCGTATGTCGAGCGTTTCGTGCTTGACGGGCAACGAGCACGCTTGTCCGGTGCGGCTCTCGAGACTCTTGCGATCATCGCTTACAAGCAGCCAATTTCACGAATGCAGATTGCATCAATCCGTGGTGTCGACCCAGACGCAGTGTTGCGGACCCTGCACGGGCGTGCGTACATCGCACCTGTAGGTCGCGACAGTGGACCAGGCCAAGCAGTCATGTGGGGCACGACGCAGTTGTTCCTTGAAAAACTCGGAATTGCCACACTCGAGGATTTACCACCGATCGCGTCGTTCGTGCCTGATGCGTCAATCGTCGAAACGCTCGAGAAGACCCTAAGGGCAGCTGCCGAAGTGGAAGAACTCGCCTCCGCAGTCGACGCCGGCGACGCCTCCAATGATGCTGGTGACTGAACATCTCGTCGTGACGACACGATTCGACTCCTGACATGAGCACTCATGACGAAGTCGCCAAGGGGGAGCGGCTTCAGAAAGTGCTTGCTCGTATCGGCTATGGCTCGCGGCGCGTGTGTGAAGAGATCGTCGCAGCTGGACGTGTGACGGTGAACGGTGAGGTTGCGACGCTTGGCTGTCGAATCGATGAGTCGAGTGATTCTGTGTGCGTGGACGGGGCACCCGTCGGTGTTCGACCCGATGTTGTGTACTACCTGCTCAACAAACCGCGTGGTGTCGTCACAACGGCCGAGGACACGCACGGTCGACAGACCGTCCTTGACTTGCTCCCGGCATCACCGCGGGTGTTTCCGGTCGGCCGTCTCGACATGGACACTGAAGGCCTTTTGATCGTGACAAACGATGGAGAATTGGCTCATCTCGTCACGCACCCAAGCAAGGGAGTCGAAAAGGAATATCTGGCGGAGGTGGAGTGTGGACACGACGGGGTGTCGAATTCCGCGATTCGCCGGTTGCGCGATGGCGTCGAACTGGACGACGGGTTGACATCGCCGGCGACGGTGTCGCAACCGGACATCGGAGTCCTGCGGATCACGATCCATGAGGGACGTAAGCGCCAGATTCGGCGTATGTGTGAAGCAGTGGGTCATCCGGTGATTCGACTTGTGCGAGTCCGCATCGGCCCGATTCGAGACCAACGAACCCCGCCGGGGAAATATCGCCACTTGACGCCACACGAAGTGATAACTCTCAGGAACAGTGCGGCTGGCGTAGATACGCTTTGAGGCTGTGTCCGACAGCAGACAATCGACCTCCTCTCACGACGGGCTAGCGACAGTCGTCACAGCGAACGTGGTGGGACTGGGGCTCATCGGAGGCTCAGTGGCTCTTGCCCTGCGCGAGCGTGGTTGGACGATCTGGGGCAGCGATCTCGATGCGGACCGGCAAGCCCTCGCGCTTGAGAAAGGGGTCATCGATGTCAGCGGAACGTGCCCAGACGCGGTGATCAGTTTCGTCGCGACTCCGGCGGATCAATCGGAAGCCGCAGTGCGCATGCTCCTCGCTGAAACGTCGGGCGTCATCACCGATGTCGGATCAGTCAAGGCACGCCTCGTTTCGGCAGTCGCATCACCTCGTTTCGTCGGCGGACACCCGATGGCGGGTTCAGAACTCGACGGTCTCGATGGTGCAGATTCCTCGATGTTCGAAGGTGCCATTTGGGTGCTTACACCGGGAAACGCCTCTGACGAGACGTTTGCCACTGTCACTGGTGTCGTGAACACTCTCGGCGCAGAGGTGGTCGTGCTGCCTGCAGAGCGACACGACGATTTGGTGGCGGTCATCAGTCATGTTCCGCATCTCACTGCCGCAACCTTGATGGGACTTGCCGACACTCGTAGCGAGGAACATGTCGCATTGCTGAAACTTGCTGCCGGTGGTTTCCGCGACATGACGAGAATCGCGAGTGGTCGGCCAGAGATTTGGCTCGACATCTGCACGCAAAATCAACTAGCAATCGTGCGAGCACTCACGGAGCTGATCGACGGCCTGTCTGGTATGCGCGAAGTGGTCGAGCGTGGTGATCGTGACGAGCTCTTGGAACGACTCTCGCGTGCGCGACGTGCTCGTACGAATTTGCCCTCTCGCGTCGGGCCGAGCACGGAACTCACCGAAGTTCGAATTCCGATCCCCGACAGACCTGGTGCTGCGGCTGAGGTGCTCACACTGGCCGGAGAGCTCGGGGTCAACGCATACGACTTCGAGGTGGTCCACTCCGCGGAAGGCGATCGTGGCGTCATCGTTCTCGTCATCGAGACTGCCCACACCGAGTTGTTCAGAGGTGGACTGTTGGCCCGAAATTTCAAGCCGGCCCTGCAGCGCTTGTCATCATGACGACCATCACACGCGTCCGACGGGCCGGGTCTTCGATTGATGCGGTCGTCACACTACCTGGTTCAAAGAGCTCGGCCAATCGAGCTCTCGTCATCGCCGCCTTGGCCGACGGCGAGAGCACGCTGGTTGGCGTTCCGATGAGTGACGATGTGGATGCGTGTCGCGACGCACTCATCGCCATGGGAGTGCCAGTGAGCGTTGACAACGACACTGTGTTGCTGCATGGTGGAGACCTCGGATCACGGCCACTGACGGTGGATGCTCGCCTGGCGGGAACGACATCACGGTTTCTCATCGCTGCAGGTTCATTGCGATCAGCACCATTGACTGTGACAGGTGATGGACCTCTGCGGTCACGTCCGATGACGCCGTTGCTAGATGCGCTGACACATTTGGGGTTTCGAGTGACGCGTTTAGACGACGGCTTGGGGTTGCCCGTGACAGTGTCCTGGCCGGACAATGCCGACATCGGAGATTCTGTTCGTCTTCCGGGCGATGTGAGCAGTCAATTCATCTCAGCCTTGATGATGATCGGACCGAGGCTTCCCAACGGTCTGTCAATTCGGCTCGACGGTCCGAAAGTGTCCGAGCCCTACATTCGAATGACGGCGAGTGTCATGGCATCATTCGGTGCACACGTTGAGGTGAACGACGACAAGGTGGTGGTGGGACCAGGTGGTTACTCGGGGAGTCGCTTTGTGATCGAACCTGATTTCTCGTCTGCGGCGTTTCCGGTCGCCGCGGTGGTGATGGTCGGCGGTCGATTGCGTCTCCCCAATCTGGCGAGCGCATCGCTGCAGGGGGACAGTCGAATTCTCGAGCTGGCCCAGATGATGGGAGCGACAGTAGATGTTGACGGCGTCGACATCATCGTCTCGCGCGACAGCGACACAGAAGTGGCTGCGATCGACGTCGATATGTCGGATTGCTCGGACCTTGTGCCGGCGGTCGCGATGATGTGCACTGCCGCTGCGGGCACGAGCAGCATCTCAGGAGTGGGCTTCATCCGTCACAAAGAGAGCGATCGATTGGGTGATCTGGCAAGTGAAATGAGCGAGATCGGCGCACGGGTGGACGTGCTTGCCGACGGACTCGTCATCCATGGCGGGGATGCTCTCGGAGTTGGGCGATGCGACACCCACCATGACCACCGTTTGGCCATGGCTCTCAGTCTCGGGGCAATGACAGCAGATCACGTGGACATCTGCGAGCCAGACGTCGTGAGCAAGAGTTGGCCGACGTACTGGGGTGCGATGGTGGACATCATCTCCACGGAATCTGTCGCGAGTTAGCCTTTCACAATGTCGGTGGTTGCCGCTTTTGATGTCGACGGAACCTTGACGGTGCGCGACTGTGTTGTTCCGTTCATGCGACAGGTCGCCGGACTCAACAGACTTGTCAGTACGACGTCGAGGACACTTGCGCCGCTTGTGGCCCGACGCCGCGACGAAGTGAAGGCTCATTTCTGTCGTGCAGTCTTTGCCGGTCGCGATGTCGCCGTGGTCGACGAGGTGGCATTGGCATTTGCCGGGAAAGTCGCACGATCATGGATACGACAGGACACTTTGGCGCGACTTCGTTGGCATCACGAGTCAGGTCACCAGGTTGTGTTGGTGTCCGCGTCGCTTCGGCCGTACTTGACCCACCTGGCCGACAAGCTCGAGGTGACGCATCTGCTGTGCACTGATCTCGCGGTCGAGGATGGGATGTACACGGGTGAGCTGGACGGTGCGAATTGCAGGGGAGCCGAGAAGGTGTCGCGGTTGCAGGCATGGGCAGTTGCGCAGGGATATGCAGATGATTGGAGTTGGCTCGCACACGCCTATGGCGATTCACCTGGTGATCACGCCATGTTCGCCAGAGCCGGTACCGCACATGACGTGAGCCGCGGGGAGATAGAGCGGTCATGCTGAGAGTGCTGTTGCAGGAGGCTCGCCCCAAGCAGTGGCTGAAGAACGTCCTTGTCTTTGCAGCCCCGGGTGCTCTTGGTGCACTCGATGAGTCTGAAGTCTTGTCGAAGACGGTCCTCGTGTTCGTCGCCTATTGCCTCGTGTCGAGTGGACTGTATTTCTGGAACGACATCTTGGATGTCGAGGCTGACCGGTTGCATCCGAAGAAGTCACGTCGACCGATCGCCAGTGGTCGAGTCGGGCTCGGGCCTGCACGCATCATCGGTACGGCCCTGGTCATTGGTGGCATTCTGTTGGGCGCCGTGCCACGAGTCGAAAGTGCAGCCGTTCTTTTCCTCTATGCGCTGCTTACATTCGCCTACAGCATCAAGTTGAAACATGTCGTCCTGCTCGACCTTGGGCTAGTCGCATCAGGGTTCGTCCTCCGGGCGGTCGCCGGTGCAGTTGCCACTCAGACGGACATGTCGCGGTGGTTCGTCATCTGCATCACCTTCGGTTCGCTCTTCATCGTCGCGGGAAAGCGGTTTGCAGAGTTGCGCGAGATGGGTGTGGACGCATCTCGCACTCGTGCCATTCTCGCCGAGTACACCGAGCCCTACCTTCGACTCATCATCGGTGTGGCGGTGACGACCACGATGGTCGCATACTGCCTGTGGGCCTTCGAGAGCGCTGACAATTCCACGCTGTCCCACGGTTTTCCGTACTACGAGCTGTCGATCGTTCCCATGATTCTTGCTGTGCTTCGGTATGTCTTGGTGTTGGAGCGAGGTCTCGGGAGTGCACCCGAAGAAGTGTTCGTGCGGGATCGACACATCCAAGTCTTTGCCGCAGCGTGGATCGTGGTGTACGGGCTCGGGGTCTACGCGTCGTCACTGTGACGGCGCACTTCGTCGGCGATCACCTGGAGAATCTGTTCGGCACATCGATCCCACGAGAATGATCGAGCGTGGGAGTGGCTCTGTGCTGCCAATGTCGACCACCTAGTCGTGTCGTCGAGTAAATCGACGACACTTTGGGCGAAGACATCGTCGTTGCCGACCAGTATTCCCGTGACGTCGGCGACGACAGCTCCGCGGTGACCGACATTGTCTGTGACCACACATGGAGAGCCGCTCGCTGCAGCTTCTGTGATGGTCATTCCCCAGCCTTCAGAGTGCGACATACTGACCAGGACAGCGGCTTGTCTGTAGGTGTCGATCAACTCTTCACGTGAGACACGTCCCGTAAGCGTGACGCTGTCCTGGAGTTTCAGCTCTGAGACGAGAGCAGTCAGACGATCAGCGTCTGGTCCGTCACCGATGATCACCAGATGAGCGTCGGGACGAGAGGCGTGAATCTGAGCAAAGGTCCTGACCAGCAGGTCGAAACGCTTCACAGGTGCGAGACGCCCGACAGCCACCAACAGCGGTGACGCGAGTCGCTCTGATCCCAGTGAGACCTCGGCTAAGAATGCATCATCGATTCCCGGATGCGCGACGTGCACTCGATCTGGGCGGAACCCGCGCGTGATGAGTTCGTCACGTGTCGAATGGGCGAGCGTGATGAGTGGTGCGTCTTTGTAGAACGGTGGTGCAACCCGGATCTCGAGGAAACGACCAAGTGGGGCGAGGGCCGAGGGAAGCGAATCGCGCCACATGTCCTCGTGGATGTGATGCATGATCGTCACGCGAGGGGCGCGCGCCCACAGTCGGGCGAACCACGGAACGCCGTTCCAAATTTCCACGACGATGGATGCGTTCGCCCGACGACGGAACATATTGCGCAGAATCACCCGAGGAAAGATGCCGTATCGCGACCCGCGTTGGATGACGTCATAGTCGTGTCGCTTGAAACGGCGTGATGGACCCTTGCTCGATGTCCGGTGGGTGATCGAGATGCCAGCGTGAGCGATTCTGCGCAAGACATGGTCTGCGTGAACTTCGGAGCCTCCGGCGTCGGGGTCGTCAAGATCACGCCACGCATATGAGTCGATGTGCGAGAAACCTCGAGAAGCGATATCTCTCGAGAGGTCGGCCATTCGCCGTGGAGTGTCGGCGAGCGATGACATCGTTTTTGTATACTAGGAAATCAATGAAGCAAACAGGCGAGCGTCCGATCAAGGGCAGCACGCCAGCGGCGTTGGTGGCTCTTCATGACGCCGGATATCGCGAGTTGATCGATCGGCTCGGCAACGGGGTAGTGGTTGACATCGGATGCGGAGTCGGGGATGAAACTGGTCGTTTGACAGCCCCCGGACGCGTCGTGGTCGGAGTCGACTATGACTGGGAATCCGCACGTGCAGCTACGTCCCACGGTGTGAAGGCGACGTGCGCAGATGGCGCGGTCCTGCCGCTGCGAGAAGGAAGTGCACACATCGTCTGTTCAAGCCACATCATCGAGCACTTCGTCGACCCCACCGGGCATGTGAGTGAAATGGCGCGTGTGACCGCCGATGACGGTACGGCATTGGTCATCACTCCGAATGCCCCGGCCGATTTTGAGAACCCGTATCACGTGTATCTGTTCACGGCGCAGATGCTCCACGACATGCTCAGTCGTCACTTTGCTGATGTCACAGTGTGGGGACTCGACGGCGACGAGGACGTGCGAGCCGATTTTGCAGCGAGGCGTCGAACTGGCGCCAAGCTGCTGGCGCTCGATGTGTTCGGTCTGCGCCATCGACTGCCGCGGGGAATGTATGTAGGTCTTCATTCACTCGGTCGTCGACTTGTGTATCCATTCACCAACCGTCGTGAAAGTGGCAAGCCCGAGATCACGTCTGATCGTTTCACGATCGTGGAACACATCGACGACGACACGCTCGTGTTGTTCGCGGTCGCGAAGAAACCGATTCGACGATGACGCGCCAACGCATTTCGGGTTGGGGTCGTACGGCCTGGACGACAGCAGACGTGGTCACTGCAGAGAATGCCGCCGAACTGGCGCGCCTCGTGTCGGCATCGCATCGACGCGGAGCCATTGCACGCGGGCTCGGACGGGCGTATGGGGCGGCAGCTCAGAATGCCGGTGGCACGGTCATCACGTGTGCTCAAGACGACGGGAGCACCCAGATTCAACTCGATGTGGCAACCGGGGTGGTCACTGCACCGGCGGGCATCAGTCTCGACACGCTGTTGCGGGTCTGTGTCCCGAACGGTTGGTTCGTTCCCGTCACTCCGGGAACGCGGTTCGTCACTCTTGGTGGAGCAGTTGCATCTGACGTGCACGGAAAGAACCATCATGTCGACGGCAGCTTCGGACAGCACGTCGTCAGCATCAAAGTGTTGCTGTCGTCGGGGCAAGAAGTGGTCCTTTCGCCGACGGAGAACGCATCGTGGTTCTGGGCCACTGTCGGTGGGATGGGCCTCACCGGAATCGTGACAGAGGTGACCGTTCGCATGTTGCAGGTCGAGTCGTCACAGGTGATCGTCGAGACACGTCGGTTGGCCCATCTCGACGATGTGATCGGCGCGATGTCTGATTCATCTGATGACCACTTTCGTTATTCGGTCGCGTGGGTCGACATGCTCGCATCGGGCCGTACGTTGGGACGTGGAGTGCTCACGCGAGGCAATCACGCACGCGCGAGCGACGTCACCGGCAATGAGCCGTGTCGTTACGACCCGAAGGTGCGTCTCGCGGCACCGCCGTGGGTGCCAAATGGGCTCTTGAACAAGTTCACCGTCCGCGCATTCAACGAGGCGTGGTATCGCAAGGCACCGGCGAAGTCTCACGTCGGCCTCGAGTCAATTCCGGCATTCTTCCATCCACTCGACGGTGTGCGTCAGTGGAATGCGCTGTACGGATCGAACGGTTTCATCCAGTATCAGTTCATCGTCCCGCTCGATCGAGTCGATGTCCTGCGCACGGTCATAGGTCAATTTGCTGATGCAGGCGTTGCGTCATTTCTTGCGGTGCTGAAACGCATGGGACCATCAAATGCCGCGCCGATGTCGTTTCCGACGGAAGGATGGACGTTGACTCTCGATCTTGCTGCTGGTTCGGCACGCCTGCCCGGGCTGCTCGACCACGTCGACGATCTCGTGCTCGACGCCGGTGGCCGCCATTACTTGGCAAAAGATGCGCACGTCTCGGCACATGCGGTCGAACGTGCCTATCCACGGCTTGCCGAGTGGAAGGCAGTCCGAGACGACATGGACCCCCGCGGTCTGTGGATCAGCGACCTTGCGCGACGACTGAAATTAGTGGAGGAGCACACATGAAAAATGGGCTAGGGGTCTCGCAGAACATCGTGCTCTTCGGGGGCACGAGTGACATCGGCTGCGAGATCGTGAGTCAGATGATCCAGCCTGGTGTCGCAAACGTCGTGCTCGTCAGTCGTGACATCGACGCTGCATCGGCGAGATGGGCGAACATCATGCCCGACACGTCAGACGTCAATGTCCATCATGTTCGTTTTGATGGTCAAGATGCTGATGCGATGGTTGACGTCGTTGCCGAAATTGTCGACGAGATCGGTGACCTTGATGTCGTCGTGGTCGCGCATGCTTTGCTCGGCGCAGACGTCAACTTCTTGAGGTCTCCTCGTGAGGCAGCTGTCGTTGCCAATGTGAACTACGGAGCGACAATGGTGCTGTTGTTGGCGCTCGGCGAGCGAATGAGACAACAGGGTTATGGGCGCATCTGTTTGTTGTCAAGCGTCGCCGGCGCACGTGTCCGTTGGTCAAACGCCGTCTACGGCTCGACAAAAGCGGGCATCGACCAATTCGCATTGGCCCTCGATGGCGAACTTCGCCGGCACGGAGCGTCACTGCTCGTGGTGCGGCCAGGTTTCGTCACGACGAAAATGACCGCCGGCATGAAGAAGGCGCCTTTGTCGACGACCCCAGATGTGGTCGCCAAGGCGACAGTGAAGGCCATTCGCGGCACTGGGTCAGTGCTGTGGACGCCAGCCGCTTTCAGAGTCATCTTTGCGCTGTTTCGTCTCTTGCCTGAATCGATCTGGAGACGACTTCCGCTCGGTTAGGGACAGCTTCGATTCCACTTTTGGTGACGTTTCACGGTTTATTGGTGATGACCGTCGGAGACGCACGACGCCAGCGAACAATGTCGCGAATCCCCCAGAGTGTCACCAAGAGGAATGCCTCGCGCACGATGCGCCCGTCCATTTTCGAGGCGCCGACAGTGCGCTCATGGAAAACGATCGGTATCTCGACGATGCGAGCACCGCCACGCACGAGACGATATGTCGTCTCGACCTGGAACGTGTACCCATTCGATGAGGTCGAGAGAAGGTCAAAACGTCTCACGGCATCGGCGCGAAAAGCCCGAAATCCACTCGTGGCGTCGTTGAGGGCGAGGCCGAGCAGCAAGGCCACGTAGCGGTTTCCCCATCGCGAGAGGAACAAACGGTTCTTCGGCCATCCACGAATGGCGCCACCTGGGACATATCGAGA
>SXWG01000103.1 GCA_005789925.1 Actinomycetota bacterium
ATTCCTAATAGCTTCCGTACCGTGCTTGGGAGGCGCGCCTACGGGGTCTTCGAACACCACTGCGTCGGAGAACAACTTCATCCACTCGTCGCGCCGTCTGGTGTTCCAATATTCGCAGTGACTCAGTACTGCGTTGGTGGCTGTTCCGGGACTCATCGTGTCTCGAGTGTAGGTTCACACGAACACAAGTGAATACCAGGGTAACCAGACGCGATTGGAGAGGTGGATATGTGCGGACGCTTCGTCACAAACTTCTCTATGGCGGAACTCGTTGATTCTCTGGAGGCTGCCGAACTCGACGTCGTCCACACTGCAAACGTTCACGATTTTCGCAATTTCAACGGCGCTCCGACGCAGTTGTTTCCCGTGGTCATGGGGAAGCCTGGTGACGGGTCCTCGTCCTCGGTGTCGGTTGAAATTGCACACTGGGGTCTGGTTCCTCGATGGATGAAAGACGACAAGAGTGCAGCTCGGATGATCAATGCCAGGGTCGAGACAGTGAGAGAGAAGCCATCCTTCAAGGGTCTACTCTCTAGTCATCGCTGCATCGTCCCGATGTGTGGCTACTACGAGTGGAATAGGGACAATCCAAAAACGAAGATTCCGTACTTCATCTTCAACGGCGATTCACCAGTGGCGTTTGCCGCTGGCTTGTGGACCACATCACCGGTCACGGGCGACGTGCCCACCTTCACGATGCTCACCGAGGATGCGCCGAACGAAGTGGCCTTTGTGCACGACAGGGCTCCCGTGCTACTCGATGTCGATTGGATGAAAGAGTGGTTGCGTGACAGCGATGCCCCCGTTGAAGCAGTCGCGTCACGACATCGTCACCGATTGTCAGCGCGTCAAGTGAGCGAGCGAGTCAATAGTGTTCGCAACAATGACGAAAGTCTCGTGGCCGAGATGCAACAAAGCAATGGAAGGGCCGGCCTTTTCGATCTCTAGTCGACCGGCGAGACGGCACGCGAGTCAACTACTCGTGGGGTGACAGGCCTTGGTCGACCACCGCCGAACGAATCGCCCGGGCGTGGGCCTCAAGATCGTTCCTTTCAACGTGTCCTGCGGCATTGGCGAACGACAGATCCTCCATTGACGCCGTCGGTATGAGATGAAGGTGACAGTGGGGGACTTCAAAGCCGGCGACAATGAGGCCGACTCGTTCGCAGGCGAAAGCTTGTTCGAGAGCCCGTGCTAGCAGACGTGCAGTGCTGAAAAGGTGGCTGCTCACAGAGGGTTCGAGATCGGTCCACTTGTCGACCTCTGCCACCGGACACAGCAGCAAGTGTCCGTCTGTAATCGGGTTGATGGTGAGGAACGCAGCACAGAGGTCATCTCTGTAGACGAATGTTCCTGGTATCTCGCCGGCAAGAATTCGCGTGAATACTGATGGCACACGACGAAGATTAGACGCGGATACCCTAAAAGCGTGAAGCGCTCAGAGATCGTCACGGTGCCGAACTTCGTTACGGTGGCGCGACTCGCGACGCTTCCATGGTTCGTGGCTCTTCTTGCTGACGACCGAATGGTCGCAGCGTCCTTTATCCTCGGATTCCTAGGAGCCACAGATTGGGTCGATGGATATCTGGCACGGCGTCTAAACCAAGTGAGCGAACTTGGAGCGGTGTTGGACCCTGTGGCAGATCGGCTCGTGTTCTTCGTCGGAGTTACATCGGCGCTGATCCACGACGGTATTCCCATGTGGTTCGGATTGGCGATCCTCATTCGTGAAGGCTTCGTTGCTCTCATGATGGTGTTCGGTACAGCGCGTGGCATGGAGCGCTTTCCCGTCACCACCAACGGGAAGAGGGCCACCTTCGCGCTGCTGTGGGCAGTGCCGTGGATCCTGATTGGCACCGTCGGAGGACCATGGGTCTTTTTTCAGGTGTGCGGTTGGTGCATCGGTTTGCCTGGTCTGGCGTTGAGTTACGTGACAGCCGTCCAGTACGTCCCGCTCGTTCGCGCCCATCTCCGGCGCGGCGACTACCGTAAGACGTGATGAACGTTCCGTTACACCTGAAGTACACCTCTGACCACGAATGGGTCTCCGTGAATGGCTCGACGATTTGCGTGGGCATCACCGACTACGCACAAGACGCTCTCGGAGATGTGGTGTTCGTGCAGCTGCCCCAGCTGGGTTCGCGGATCGAGGCGAATGCGAGTATCGGCGAGATCGAGAGCACGAAGTCGGTCAATGACGTGTACGCACCATTCGAAGGAGTTGTGTCTGCCGTCAACGATCTGTTGAACGATCAGCCTGAGTTGCTCAATACCGACCCATACGGGAACGGATGGATTTGTGAGATCGAGTGCACCCAGTTGTCTGATGCTGCGCTGCTCGACGCCGCCGCATATTCCGCGCTCATCGGCGGCTGAAAATGTCCTACGTGTTCTGCAATCGATGCGGACACCGAAATCCTCCGGTCTCGGTCTTTTGTTCGGCATGCGGCACGGTTCTCGACACGGTGGAGGACCGCACCATCACCCTCACAAAAGTCGACCCGTTGCTCGATGCACCTGGCACGGCTGACGACGTTCAGGTCGACCTCGGAGAGATTCCCCGCGGCAATGCGATCCTCGTGGTGCGCGACGGGGAGGCATCCGGGCAGCACTTCGTCTTGGGCAACGAAGTGACGACGCTCGGGCGTCACCCGGACAGCGACGTGGTGCTCGATGACATCACCGTGTCGCGTCGACATGTGGAGATTCTGGCGACCGAACACGGACATCGTGTGCGAGACATGGGCTCGTTGAACGGAACGTACGTCAATCAACGGCGAGTTGACGACGGAGAACTTCGCCAGGGGGACGAGCTTCAGGTGGGCAAATACCGCTTGGTGTTCCTCGAGAACCCAGAGGACGTCTGATGTCAGACCGAAATTATCTGTCGATCGGTGAAGTCTTGGCGCTGTTGCTCGATGAGTTTCCTGACATCACCATTTCGAAGATTCGTTTCTTGGAGAGCCAGGGTCTCATCGAGCCCGAGCGAACCCCTTCCGGATATCGCAAGTTCAGCAATGCCGAAGTCGAGCGCTTGAAGTTCATCCTGCGCGAACAACGGGAGAACTTTCTGCCACTTCGCGTGATTCGTGATCGACTCGATGAAACTGGAGACATCACACGTGAATACGCGTCAGCGCCAGACACCGGCGAAATTCGAGCTTCCGGACATCCAGCTGCACGGGCAAGTGTGCCGCGCGGAAGTACAGCCGTCGTCGAACAAGACCCGGTTACCCCGGAAAGCGAGCGCCGCGCGCAACGTCGCGAGGCGAAGGCCCATGCGGACAAGACCGAGTCGCTGCCTCGCGACGAAGTTGTCGCCCAGTACTCGATTTCTGAAGATCTGTTGAAGGGGTTGGAGGCAGCAGGGCTCGTCGATGGTCATGATGTCGGTGACACGACGTTTTTCGACCAGAACTCAGTTGAGATCGCGCGTGCGGCGCAGCGCTTCCAAGAATTGGGAATCGACATTCGACATCTTCGAGCATGGAAGCTGGCGTCAGACAAAGAAGTGACCTTGTTCGAGCAGCGCATCCTGCCACTATTGCGCCAACGTAATCCGGGGTCACGAGACGAGGCGCTTGCGATGCTTGACGAATTCGTGACCCTCGGAGGTCGGCTTCGTCTCGCACTCCTCGGCAAGGAGATTCAGAGGTTCACCGATGGGAGATGACGTGAGGAGCGTCGAAGTTGTCGCAATACGCCTCGATCCGCTCGCCAACACTCCTGCGATGCGGTTGAGGGAGACCGATGGTTCGCGTCGAGAGTTCGACATCTTCATTGGCGCTCCTGAGGCATCGAGCATTCACACGGCTCTGGAAGGGGCGGAGATGCCTCGACCATTGACCCATGACCTTTTCGTCATGACGCTTCAACGTCTTGAGGTCAGCATAGAAAAGGTCTGCATCACCGAAGTGATTGACGGCACCTACTACGCCGAAATGCACCTTCAAACTGCCGGTGGTGCTCACGTCATCTCGTGTCGTCCCTCCGACGGGGTGGCTGTCGCGGTGCGCGCCGAATGCCCGATCTTTGCCTCTGAGGAGATCTTGGACGCCGTCGGGGAGTCGGCTGACGACGACGGAGACGAGGAGATTCTTGAAGAGTTCAAAGACTTCATCGACAGCATCAACCCAGAGGATTTTGGTCGCTGACCAAGACGTGGAGAGGCTCCGAGGGGCCGTCTGACAACGATGTAGTTACCACGATGTGACGCTGGTAAACACATGGAAGGGCCGTTGTGGCCCTGCCAAAGGAGGGTCCATCATGGGCGGTTTTGATCAGATGTTCAGCGGCACGAAGGCCGCGCAGATCGTCGGCATCTCGTACCGCCAACTTGATTATTGGGCTCGCACCAACCTTGTTCGCCCGAGTGGTGCCGACGCAACCGGCAGTGGAAGTCGACGTCTCTACACGTATCGAGATTTGCTCGAGTTGAAGATCATCAAGAAGTTGCTCGATGCCGGCATCAAGCTCGAGTCCGTTCGTGACGTGTTCGCGTACCTCCGAGACCATGTCGACTCGGATATCACCTCTGCCCACATCGTCATCAACGGCAACTCCGTGTTGTTGTGCGACGGTGAAGATCTCATCGATGTCCTACGCGGTGGGCAAGGAGTCTTGAATGTTCTTCCACTATCCAGCGTACGCGACGAAGTGGACAGCAACATCATCTCTCTGCAGGTCGACTCTCCGGCAATGACGCCGACGCCACGCGTCGTCAATTCGTGACCAATCGAGTTTCACCTCTCGACGCGATTCACCACGAGCTCGGAGCCAAGATGGTTCCATTCGGTGGCTGGGAAATGCCGCTGTCGTATCCGACCGGAACATTGGTTGAGCACACGGCATGTCGCACAGCAGTGGCCATGTTCGACGTGTCTCATCTCGGCACAGTGCGAGTGACCGGACCCGATGCATTTGCCATCCTGCAGGGCGCATTCACGAACGACCTTGGAAAAATCGCACCTGGCCGTGCGCAATACACGCACCTTCTCTCTGAAGCCGATGGGTCTGTGTCTGACGACATCATTGTGTGGTGGATCGACGAGGACACATTCGACGTGATGCCGAATGCATCGAACACTGACGGGGTCCGAGCTGCAATAGGTGGTGTCGACACCACTGCGATACGCGCCGTCCTCGCGGTGCAAGGTCCCACAGCTCGCGAAATCGTGGCCCGTGTTTCAGAGGAGTGTGCAGCCATCGGACGATTCAGGGTCTCACACGTCGACATCCTCGGTGTGCCGTGCACCGTCGCCGGTACTGGTTACACAGGTGAAGATGGCGTCGAAATCGCAGTTCCGGCTGATGCAAGCGAGAACATCTGGAATGCGCTGATGAACGCAGGTGCAACACCGGCGGGCCTAGGCGCTCGTGACACGTTGCGCCTGGAGGCGGCGCTGCCGTTGCATGGTCACGAACTAGGTCAGGGAATCACGCCTCTTCAAGCGGGTCTCGAATGGGTCGTTGCGTGGACCAAGCCCACGTTTCGCGGTCGGGAGGCATTGGCGCACGAGAAGGCTGCGGGACCTCACCGTGTCCTGCATGGAATTTCAATTGAGGGCCGCCGCCCGGCGCGCGACAGAAGCGCAGTGTTGGCCAATGACGGTTCGATTGTCGGCACTGTCACCAGCGGAAACTTCTCACCGACTCTCGGTCACTGCATTGCGTTGGCTCTTTGCGCGACCGATGTCGCCATTGGAGATCATGTGTCGCTCGACGTCCGTGGCACGTCGATTCCGGGCGAGGTGTGTGCACTTCCGTTCGTCAAGAAGAAGCAATCAACGTCCACGACGCGTTGACACCACTTTCAACTCTGGGACGTCGGCTGTTTTCCTGTCGACCGGAGACCGAAAAGTCCTCCCGCATTTTCTGCAAGCTGTGTGAGAGGTCCGAGACGTCGCGAAAGATCGCCTAGTGCCGACACTGCGTCGCCAAGAGTCGCAAGAGAATTCATTCCAGTGGCGATTTGTGGCATCAGCCGGCGCAACGGTTCTTCGACTTCGTCGAGAAGTGAGTTGATGCGCGTCGTGGTTCGATTCAAATTGTCGATGGTCGATGCGAAGTTCTCTGCTGTCGTGATGAGACCGTCGAGGGTCTTCTTGGTCGTGCTCAAGGATGACGACGCAAGTGATGCGAGGTCCACAGACGACAACAGCCCGGCAAGGGCTTCGATGGCAGCAAGAAAGTTGTACTGCTGTGATTGTGACGTCGTCGACGAAGCTGTCGTCGAATCTGTGGTCGATTGGGCCTCGTCGGTCATGCCGACACGGTAGTGCTGACCAAGCCAGTTTCGTACGCCTCGATTGGTGCACAGGTGCACACGAGGTTCCGGTCCCCTTGAACCGCGTCAATGCGCGAAACCGGCGGGAAATATCCACGGTTGCGAAGCGAAGAGACAGGGAATAAAGCCGTTGCTCGTGGGTACGTGCGAGTCCAGTCATCGGTGAGGTCCTCGACGGTGTGGGGAGCATGGCGCAGTGCCGACTCGTCCACGTTGGCACCATGTCGCACCTGTTCGATCTCGCCTCCTATCGCGAGCATCGCCTCACAGAATCGGTCAAGTTCGCGGAGAGACTCACTTTCAGTTGGTTCGACCATCAGAGTCCCCGTCACCGGAAAACTCATGGTCGGTGCATGAAAACAGAAGTCCATCAGCCGCTTCGCCACATCGTCGACGGTGACGCCAGTGTCGCGAGTGATACCGCGTACGTCGAGGATGCATTCGTGTGCGACCATTCCATTTGAGTTCGTGTACAGAGTGGGGAAGTGTTCCGCGAGTCGACGTGAGACGTAATTTGCGGACAAGATTGCGTCTTCGGTGGCTTGACGCAGCCCTTCTGCGCCCATCATCTTGATGTACGCCCACGGAATCGAAAGGATTCCGGCAGACCCGTGAGGAGCTGCCGACACCGGCCCGACGTGCGATTCTGTGTCCAACGGATGCCCCGGAAGGAATAGCGCCAAGTGTTGACGCACCGCCACTGGTCCGACGCCGGGTCCGCCACCTCCGTGGGGGATGCAAAAGGTCTTGTGCAGATTGA